>CAZFGM010000314.1:0-8294 GCA_964518515.1 uncultured Alcaligenaceae bacterium
TTATCGTTGAACTCGGCGCGGCAGCCGCTGCAGCAGACGTAGTAGGTCTGGCCCTTGTGGGACACGGCTATGGTGCCCAGGCCGCCCGAGACGACGCACTCGGGCCGGCCGTCGCCGGCGGCGAACGGCACGCCCTCCTTGGTCGCTCCCACCTTGTAGCGCATGCTGAATAGCGTCTTTCCTTCCGGCCGGACTTCGTAGCGATAGAGGATGCGGTTGTGATGCAACAGCGTGAGGACCAGGCGCTGCGTTTCCTTCTTGCCTTCGCGTTCCAGGGTCAGGACCCTTTCCTTGAGAGGTCCGGAAAAAGTTTGGCTTTCCTTGGCCGGGGTTTTCAGGGTGACGACAAAATGATCCTTGGCCGGGTCGTAGCGCAGTTGGCCGCCGGTGAAATGTTTGTTGTCCTTGAAGGTGACCTCAAGCCAGGCGTCGGCGCCCTTGAACTTCCAGCCCCAATCCATGTTCTCGGTCCAGAAACCTTTCTGCTGCTCCTCGCGGGTGCCGGCCGGCGTGCCGACCGCCCGCCACGTGCCGATCAGGTTGTTGAACGGCTGCAAGGCCTCACGGGCCGATTTCTTGGCCGGCGGGTCCGCGGGAACCAGCGCTTGCCCCAGGAGGGTTCCGGCTATCAACAGCATGGCAAGGCGAAGGCGGATCATCGCTCATTCCTTTATTTGAGGATTGGGCATTGAAAAGACGATTAAGGAACAGCAACCCTAACCCCCCGTAATAGTGAAACAACGAACACGGCAGGAAGTTCCGCGCGCGGGTCGCGGAACTTGACCCAGGGGTTGCGTAGCCGCCTTCGCTCGGCGGTTTCGCGCACGCCGCATCCAGGCAAGGTAGAAACCCCGCATCGGACGTCACTTCGCCGTCCCTGCCGGCCGGCGATTCTTGCCCTGGGGTTTGCTGGCGTCATCGCCCAGGTCGTCGCGGGCGGCTTCCACGACTGTCAGCAGCCGCTGAACGATTGCCGGCTGGGCGGCGGCCAGGTTCTTGGTCTGGCCCAGGTCCGCTTCCAGATCGAAAAGCTCGCGCTCCTTGGGTCCTTTTTTCGCTTTCGGTCCGGCGCCCGGCAGGACCAGTTTCCATTTCCCCTGGCGCTCGGCGACGAGATGGTAGTTCTCGTAAAAATACAGGGCCTGGTGAGGCGACTTCGCTCCCTTCAGGCCGACCATGAGCCGGCTTTAGCCTGCGGCTACGGGTATATTATGTCCTGCCGCTCGCCTAAACGTAAACAGCGGGGTAGGGTGATAGTCCATTTGCTTTTTACTAACTTTCTGAATCCCCCTCCCGCCGAACGGGGTAGTATACACAAAGCTTCACTGCTCAGCGGACGGAAGAGGCCAGGAGACTCCGCCATGCGCGCCGCGTTTTTCCTCGTCGCGCCGCTCCTAACGACGGCCGTCGTTCGCGCGGACGATCCCCCAAAGGTGAGGGAGTTGCGCACGCAGCGAATCGGCGACACCACCTACTTCCACGTACGCTTCGAGCGTCCGGCGAACATGGCTTGGCCGGCGCTTGCCGCGGGGCCATACAGCGAGGGCGAACGCCGCAAGCTGGCGCAGTTGCCGCGGCTGGTGCCGCGGGACGGCCGGACGTCGGCGGTTTATCCGCGCTTCGAGGCGCCGCACCTGTGGCCGAAGGTGCAGTTTCAGGAACTGCCCCCGTCCCCGGCAATCGAGGGATTGGAATTCGTCGGCAAGGTGCAAGGCAAGAAAAAAGCGCGGTTCCTGCTCTTGTATCCGACCCGCGAGAAAGCGTCGCCGCCGGACGCCGTCAAGCACGACCAGGAGCTGGCCGAGCTGCTGCGTCCGCCGCGCTGGGTGGAAACGTCGGTGAAGCTGGACTTTGCCGCGGCCAGGCCGGCGGCGGAGGGGATCGATCTGCAAAAGCTCTGGGCCGAGGCGCAGGCCGCGCACCTGGCGGTGCTCGAAGCGCAGGCCCCAGAGTTCGGCTTCTACGGCTTCGCCTGCGCCGCCACCGGCCGCAAGTACGGCGTGGCCGATCCGGTGCTCGAGGCCGAGCGTAAAAAGCAAGAGGAGCACATCCATCGCCGCATGTTGGACCTGACCACCGGGGCGGCGGCGATCACGCAATCGCTGGCCCTGCACCGGCTGCGGCGGGCCGACTTTCGCGATCCAGCCCTCCGAACCATCGACGTCCACAAAGTGCCGGGCATCGACATCGCCGAGCATCCGTGGAAAAAGATGATGGGGGACAAACGGCCGGCGGCCGAGCCGCTGGCCAAGCTCGTGCCGCACGACAACTACTACATCCGCTTCAAAAGTTTCGCCAAGTTCAACGACTTCAGCGATTTCCTCGACCAGTGGGGCACGACCGCGTCGCGCGCCTACGAAATGCACAGCCGCGACTACCAGCTCAAGGAGCGCTACGAGCAGCAGTTGTGCCTGAAAAGCACCTGGCTGGGCCGCCAGCTCGGGCCGTGGCTCATCCGCGGCATCGCCGTCACCGGCAGCGATCCGTACATCCGCGAAGGCTCGGACGTGACCGTGCTGTTCCACGTCACCAGCCGGCAGGCGTTCCTGACGGGCGTCGAGCAGCATCTAAAGGAGGCCCGTGCCAAGTTCAAGGGCGAGCTCAAGGAAACAAAAGATAAATACCAAGGCATCGTGGTCGAGCGCTTCGTGACACCCTTGCGCGAGGTCAGCGTACACCGCGCCGCGTTCGGCGACTTCGTCGTCTACTCCAATTCGCCGGTCGCCCTGCGCCGCGTGCTCGACACGCACCTGGGCAAATCCCAGGCGCTGTCCGACGCGCTCGATTTCCAGTACATGCGCACGGTCTTCCGCGCCGATGACCGGGAGGAGGACGGCTTCGCCTTTCTTTCCGACGCCTTCATTCGCCAGCTCGTCGGTCCGGCGAGCAAGATCAAGGAGATGCGCCGGCTGGAAGCCATGGCGAGCCTGTCGATGCTGACCAACGGCGCCTTGTTCACGGCCTGGGACACGGGCAAGCTGCCGGCCGGCCACGACGCCCTCATGAAGGCCGCCCATCTCAAGCCGCACCACCTGTATCAACCGGAAGGCAACTCAATCCGCTGGGACGCCGCGCGGCGGTCCGCCGTGTCGGACGCCTACAACACGCTGCACTTCGCCACGCCGCTGATCGAGCTGCCGATCGACAAGATCACACACCGGGAAAATGACACGTATGCGGAGTTTCGCCGCGAGTACCTGCAACTGTGGCGGCAGTTCTTCGATCCGGTGGGAATACGCTTTTCGCTCAACAAGAAGCAGGTGAAGTTCGAAGTCTACATTTTGCCGCTGATCCAGAATGAAACGTATGCCGGGCTACGTAGATTTGCCGGAGGCCCACCGATCAAGTTTGATTCCACGATGATCAGCCCGCAAACCGCCGGGCAGTTTTTCCTTCGCCTCTCCCCGGAACAAGCTCGTGGCATCCTAGGGGACTGGTTCTTCTTCCGTCTGGACGACAGCGCCGATCTGAAAAAAATGGGCGACTTGTGGGTGAAGCAGGAGCTGAAGCCTCGGTCTGGCGATGTTCAAGATGCGGAAAAGGCGCGACTTATCACCCAACTGCCTTGGACATTTGGCGTGGCCATTGGGGACCAGATAAAGTTCGATAAACATCTCACCCAAGCCATATCAATTGGCAAGTTTCTACTGGGACCGTCCACCAAAGAAACCTTGAAGCCATATAAGGAGGTCGTCATCACGCGTTTGTCTTTTTCCTTGGAGCGAGACAGCCTCGCAAAAGAATTGTTTTTGACCGGTTTGGACGAAAAGGATAAACCCTTCCGGATCATCGTTTACCACATGAAATACGACGGCGGATGGTACGCCAGTTTCAGCGAAGAATCGCTAAAAAGGATAATCGACCACGGTATCGCCACGAAGAACGGCAAGCTCGCCAAGAAAGATGTCCCGGAGGTGAACGGCTCCTTCTACATTTCTCCGCAAGCGTTCGCCCGAGCCAAGGGCGCCCTGCGCTTCTATCTCGAATGGGAAACGCACAAGCGGGCGCTGCCGAACAACGCGGCGTGGTACGCGCTGTACCGGGCCGGGTTGATCGACGCGAACACGCCCGAGCCGGACAAGCGCGCCGCGGCCCTCAAGTTCCTCGGCTTCATCCCGGTCAGCCCGGACGACACGGCCTACGTTTACGACGCCCGCACGGCCGAGGTGGTCAGCGTCCGCCACGGCTCGCTGCGCCGGCCGCGGCTGCACAGCGGCCTGGCCGATTCCTCGCCCCTGTCCCGCCTGTTGGAAGAGTTCACGTCCCTCCGCGCCGACATGCGCTTCCGCGAGGACGGAATGCACGCCGTGGTGACGCTCACGCGCGGCAAGTAAGAAAAAAATCCCTTGCCAATCTCTCGTCTTCGGACAAAATCAACCGGAGCGATCTCTTTGGAAAGGCAACCACGTGAAACGTAGCATTCTCCTCTGGGCGGGTTTCTGGGCCGTCAGCGGGCTTTCTCTGCCCGCCCAGGAGGCCTTCAAAGATTCGCCGTACTATCCCCTCAAAGTCGGTTCGCAGTGGACCTATCAGGCCGGGGAGAAGAAGGTCCTGTTGCGGGTGGCCCGTGTTGGGGAAAAAGTCGGCGATACGGCGTGCGCCGTGCTGGAACAAAGGCGCGACGGCCTGACGATTTCCGAGCACGTCGCCGTGAAAGAGGATGGCCTGTATCGGCTCAAAGCGATGACCTTGGTGATGGACCCGCCCATGTGCTTTTTGAAAGTGCCTCCCAAGGGAGAAAAAACCTGGAAGTTCGACGGCAAAATCGGCCCTATTCCCATGAAGGCAAGCTTTACCCAGACCCAAGCCGAGGTCGCCGTGCCGGCGGGCAAATACATGGCCCTGATGGTGACCGGGGAAATCCACCAGGAGAAGAATAAGTTGGAAATCACCAGCTACTATGCCAAGGGAGTGGGCCTGGTCAAGCAGGTGCAGAAATTCGCCGGCAAGGAATTGATTCTCCAACTGGAGAAATATGAAGAGGGGAAATAAGGCTGTCCGCGAAAAAAACTCTTGTCCTGCCGTAATTCATATCCTTGGATGGAAGGAAACGACCCGGCATCCCTGGTAAAAAAGGGCACTCACGGTCCGCGCAAAAAATTCGCCAAAGAGCGGCAATAATTTTCTGGCAATTAGCGATTCTAATGCTATTTTAATAGGGGCTTTGAGCAACGATGGGGTTTGAACCCTTCGCCCTCGCCAATGGTGGGGAATGCGGGTACCGGAAACAATCGACGCTTTTCTCGAGCTGGGGGTCAAGAGCGGCCTGCTCGAAGCGAAAGCGTTTGAGGACTATCGCCAAACCTCCATGGCTAGCGCCAGCCTGGATTCTCCCAAGGCCCTGGCCGAGGCCCTGGTGAAGGGCGGCCTGTTGACCCAATTCCAGGCCGACAGCTTGCTCGTCGGCAAATGGCGCGGCTTTGTCATCTCCGAGAAATACCGGCTCTTGCAAAAGTTGGGCTCGGGCGGCATGGGCAGCGTCTACCTGTGCGAGCACGTGCGCATGCGCCGGCGGGTGGCCCTCAAGGTACTGCCGTTGGCCATGGCGGAAGATCGCGCCGCCGTCGAGCGTTTTTACCTCGAAGCCCGCGCTGTCGCCGCACTCGATCATCCCAACATCATCCGCGCCTACGACGTCGATGCGGACGGCAAGTTGCACTTCATCGTCCTGGAATTCGTGGACGGCAACAACCTGCACGACATTATCCGCAAGCACGGGCCGCTGACGCCCTTGCGGGCGGCCCATTACGTCCGCCAGGCCGCCGAGGGCCTGCAGCACGCCCACGAAGCCGGCGTCATCCACCGCGACATCAAGCCCGGCAACCTGCTCCTCGACCGCGGCGGCGTCATCAAGCTCCTCGACATGGGCCTGGCCCGCTTCTTCCACGAACAGATGGACCCCCTCTTGCACAAGCAGGAAGTGGGCAACACCCTGGGCACCGCCGAGTACGTGGCACCCGAACAGGTGGACGACAGCCTGGTCGATATCCGAGCGGACATCTACAGCCTGGGGGCGACTTTCTACTACCTGCTCACCGGCCACAGCCCGTTTCCCAAGGCGGAGACGACGCAGCAGAAACTGACCTGGGCCCAGGTGCGCCGGCCCAAGCCGGTCCGGCAAATACGGCCGGAGATTCCCGAAGAACTGGAACAAATCCTCGACAAGATGATGGCCAAGGAGATTGCCGGGCGCTACCAGACGCCGGCGGAGATCGTGGCCGCCCTGGTGCCGTGGACGCAAGCGGCGATTGCGCCGCCGTCGGAGGAAGAGATGCCGCCGCGCGTGCCGAGCGACCGCAGTGCGGGCACGCCGCCCTTATCGCGACCTTCGCAAACGCCGGGTATTGCCAGGGTGGTTGCGGCGATGCCGCGGAGTTCACCGCCCAATTCCGCGTCTGCGGTGGTGACTTTAAAAGTTCCGGGGTCGCGCAAAACCGAAGCCGATCCCAAAGGTCCGCCGGTAAAGTCGCCGCCCAAGACCGCTTCCCCGTCGGCTCCGGGCGGGCCGGAAATAAGAGAGCCTGCCGCGGGTTCCGAAGCCCAACGGCCGGCGACGCCGCCCTTGCCGGACTTGATCGCGGAGGAGGATTTGCAACCGGCCCCAAAGGCAGTCACATCTTCTCCCCGGATATTGCGGAAACCCCCGCCGCCGAAGCCGGCCCACACTCCACCCGCCAAACCGTCTTCGCCGCAACCTTCCAAAAGGGCCAGTAAACCACCGCCGGCCCAGTCGCTTCCGACGCAAGACACCGACGCGGTTTCCCAGCGCTTCGCCCAAAAAGTGCTGGTCATCGGCATTTCGGTTTTCACGCTGGGCTTGCTTGTGTTGCTGGCGTGGTTACTCAATAGCTGAGCCAATCTGGCCGTAATCGTAGGTGGCCTCAATCGGGGGGAGAGCGTTGGCCTTCGCATCCTGGACCGAGGCGAGCGCCAGCAGCGCAAACGCGGCGCCGCACACCAAAGCAAGGTGGGTAATGGAAAAGGAATTGCCAATTGCCAATTACCAATTGCCAATTGAAAATTGGCGGAGACTTTTTTCCCAATTGGCAATTGGCAATTCTTTCGATGCGGCAAACAGGACCATTGCCCTTGCTGACTTTGGGAAAATGGGTTATACGGCGGGAGTGGCCCTCGCACGCCGCAAGCTAGGGAAGTCGGGCAGTCAGGGAGGACGGAAATGGCCCTTCTGGAAGTTCGCGGGTTGGTCAAATATTACGGACGGCGCTGCGTGGTGGACGGCGTCAGCTTCGACGTCAGCGCCGGCGAGGTGGTCGGCCTGCTAGGTCCCAACGGCGCCGGCAAGACCACCAGCTTCCGCATGACCACCGGCCAGATCACGCCCTACGCCGGCCAGGTTTCCTTCAACGATCAGGACGTGACCCTTCTGCCCATGTACCGCCGGGCTCGCCTGGGCATGGGCTATCTCACCCAGGAATCCAGCGTCTTTCGCAAGCTCACCACCGAACAAAACATCCTGGCCATTCTGGAAATGATGCCGGAAATGCGCACCCTGGGCCGGCGCCTGACCCGGGCGGAACGCCACGAGCGCACCGAGACGGTGCTCGAGCAGTTTGGCCTGCTCAAGGTGCGCAAGAACATCGCCGGCCGACTGTCCGGCGGGGAAAAACGCCGTCTGGAAATCGCCCGCTGCCTGGTGTGCGAGCCGCTCTTGATCCTTCTGGACGAGCCGTTTACCGGCATCGATCCCAAGACCATCGCCGACATCCAGCAAATCGTCCGCGACTTGCGGACCCAGGGGATCGGCATCCTGCTCACCGACCACAACGTGCGCGAAGCCCTGAAAATCACCAACCGCAGCTACCTGATCAAGGACGGCAAGGTCCGCACCCACGGCACGCCGCAGCAGATCATCCGCGACCCGATCGCCATCAACGAATACCTGGGGACGACGTTCAACGAAAATCCCTTTGGCGAGCCGGGTCCGCCAGCGCCGCGCACCCTGGACTACCGCCCGCACGATCGGGCGACGGCGGCCATGTCCGAAGCGCCGCGCCTGTCGGCCGCCGAGCAGCAGCGCCTCGAGCGGCTGGTGGAGGCCCTCAAGACGGCCGAGCAGGCCCAGGCGGCGGCCGAGTTGGCCAGGCGCGGGGCCGCCGCCGTGCCCTTCCTGCTGGCCGCCCTGGAACGCCGCGACGTGGAAATCCGCCGCCAGGCCGTTCACGTGTTGCAAGCCATTCTCAAACGCTCCCTCATTTTCGATCCCTACGCCCCGGAAATTCTCCGCAAACAGCAGCTCGCGGCTTTGCGCGATCAGGTCGAACGCAAGGCGGGGT
>CAZFGM010000315.1:0-8280 GCA_964518515.1 uncultured Alcaligenaceae bacterium
TGAACGACGAGGCAATCCCTGCCCCAGAGGTTCCACACCCAGCCGCCCCGGATGCTCAGGTGGATGCCCCAGCCGTCGAGAAGGAGCGTGCGGCCTACTTCGACCTTCACGATGTCGGCGTACCGCACGGTCCTGCGGAACAACGGTATCGGCCCGAACTGAATCGCCAACACTTCACTCTGATCTTCAACGGTTAGATGGTGGAAGCAGGGGGCAAGTAAGCCGATGAGCAGGCCCACACCGCCTCCGATGACAATGCCCGGTGTTTCGCCAATTATCAAGGCAAATGCAATGCAGGCCAGCGCTGAGCCGAAGGTGACCGTTGCCCAATGCCACAGGCTGGTCCATCGGTTTCGCCGTTGCCATCGCCTTACTTCCCTTCCCCTGAATGCTAACCCCGAAGGGATCGTCGTGATCTCCCCGGTGGCGTTCGTCCTGGTACGCACGCTCGAACACGTTTCCTTGTCCCTGGAAAGCAAGTTGGCCGCCCGGGTCGAAGGCGGCAGCAAGCTGGCCCGGCTGGGCCTCACGGCTCAATAATGGCCCCTACCATTCACGCAGGTTTCAGCGGCAAGAGCACGCTCGAAATCCTCAATCACGGGCCTTTCGAACTGAAGGTGCGACCGAACCACACCCGCATTTGCCAGCTGATCATCGAGCAGGTAAGCGGCGTACCGAAGAAGGGTGCCAGCCTCATCTTCTCTCAACAAACCACGCCGCTCGGGTCACCGAAACGACGAGGAACCTGATGCCAGCCGTTCCAAGACTGACAGGATTCCTGTCCACACTTGGCGATTTCCGCTGGTGTGACCCGGATTGTTGGCTTTCGGGCCGGTTTTGAGATATTCTCCAATTGTTGTCACACTTTACCGCCCCTGCCGTTTGGGTAGGCAACAGAACTTCGGTTGGCGGTTGGGAGAGTACATCCATGCGGGAACTGCGTGATTTTTTCTTCGTTGCCCTTCTCGTTGGTGGCTTTCTTTTTTGGCGGGCCTGGCAGGCGGACGAGAAAGAAAAGGCCGCCAAGGCCCAGGACGACGGCCATGTCGTTCTGGAGAACCGGGCGGACGACCGGTCGCCGGTGTGGCCGTCCAGCGATCCCTCCTACGCGGCCATCGATCAGCATGCCCTGCAGGCGCCGGCCGAGGTGGAAACGTCCGTGGCCTCTCTGGCGGCCTACTTGACGAAACCGGCCAAAAATCATGTCGAGAAAGCCCGCGCCCTTTACCGCTGGGTGACCGACCGCATCGCCTACAACGCGGAAGATTACCTGGCGGGGAAAAAAGACGGCGACAATTCGCTTGAAGCCGTTCTGCGCACTCGCAAAAGCGTGTGTGCCGGCTACGCCCGGCTATTCAAGGCCCTGTGTCAGCACGCCGGCCTGGAGGCCATCGTAGTCAACGGCTACGCCCGCGGCTATAAGTTTGCCGGCGAAGCGATCAAGAGCAACCATGCCTGGAACGCCGTCAAGCTGGACGGCCGCTGGTACCTGATTGAGGCGACCTGGGGCGCCGGCGCGCTGGACGATAAAACCAAGTCCTTTGTCAAGAGCTTCAAGGAATACTACTTTCTGGTCCCGCCCGAGCAGCTCATTTACAGTCACTTTCCGGATAATCCAACGCACCAGCTTGTCACACCGCCGGTCACGGCGGCAACCTATCAACAATGGCCCAAGGTCCCCGTTGAATTTTTTCAGTACGGCGTGGCCGCCGAAACGATCCGGACCATGCTGCACGAGCAGGATTTCCGGGGATTCGTCAAAACTTTTCGGATACCCGAATCACCGGTGCGTCTGGACCAGGTTCCCCTGGCCAAGCACCTGCGCGAAGGGAACGCCTATCATTTTCGCCTCGAAGCGCCAGGGGCCCAGAAAGTGGCTGTCATCAACAATGGCAAATGGCAGCACTTTTCGCGCCTGGGCCAGGTGTATGAAGGATTGGTGACGCCATTGCGGGGAACCCTGAAATTGTCCGCCCAATTTCCGGAAAAAGGCGGTACCTTTTGGTCCCTCTGCGAATATGTCGTGGAATGACGTGGACTGGTCCGTTGTCCGTTGTTTAAACCATCAGCGGCCATGCAGAATCTTGCCTGCGGGATGGCGGCATCGATTAGTGCCAATGTCCTGGTGGTCGGCACGGGGCTGTTTCGCCATCCCAGGGTCCGGAAGTTGATCCGGCAAAGCTGGCCAGTGTTGAACGAAACGAATGAATTCTTGCGCAAGAATTAATACCCGGTTCTTCATCCCCCCTGTTTCTGGGCGGCGGCCAGCAGTTCCTTGAAGTGGTCTTCCGAATCGCGGTTGTTTTGCTGGCGGGCCAGGGTCAGGCCGGCCTCGGCGAAGCGGCGGGCGCGGGCGCCCTGGCGGGCGGACAGCATGGCCTCGGCGGCGCTGGTGCGGTATTTCAGTTCGGCTGGCATGCGGGCGATCAGGCCGTCGAACACGTCCTGGGCCTGGTCGATGTTCCCGCGCTTGGCGTGGATCTGGCCGCGGCGGAGCTCGTAATCGTTACGGCGGCGGCCTTCGTTGTGCGCGCAATCGTCCTTTTCCCCCTCATTGAGGTAATCCAGGGCGGCGGCGGCATCGTTTTGGGCCAGGGCCTGCTGCACCAGATGGGCGAACCAGGGAAAGCGATCGGGCCGCTCGGGCCGCGCGGGCCGACGGACCAGCACCTGGGCGAACTTGCCGGCCAGGTCGCGGGCATCGAGGCGCACGGCGGTCTGATAGGCTTGTTCGGCCTGGGCGTCGGTCAGGGAATCGGCGGCCAAGCCGGCCAACTCGGCGGCGCCCAGGGCGGCGATGTCCAGGGGAGCGCTTCCGGCCTCGGGGGGCTGGCTTTCCAGCAATCCCAATTTCCGGCGCAGGCGGTCGAAATCGTACGCTGGCTTGGCCGCGGCGGCGCATTCTTCCAGGAACTGAATGACGCCGCGCAGTTTCTTGCGCAGCAGCGGATGACCGGCGGCGTCCAACGGCGGCGTCTGGTTCAGGCTTTTCAGCGGGCGGTGCAGCCAGGTTTCTTCCATGAACTGGTTGTAGTGCTCGGTCATGCGGCGGTGGGCCTCGGCCTCCTCGGTGAGGCCGACGGGAAAAACCACGGCGTCCGACAGCACTTCCGCGAACGAGATCGGCGTGCGGGCGCGGTGCGTCTCGGCGTTGAGGGCGGGCCCCAGCCGCTGGCGCAATTCCTCGAAGAGCGTGTCCAGGCTTTCCCGGTTCATGTTCCACAGGCGGAGCATGTTGCCGGCCAGCATGAAGCCGGCGGCCAGGCGCGGCGATTTCTGGGCGGCCACTTCCGCCGTCAGGGCCTGCACTTTTTCCAGCATCAGCCCGGTGACGACCCCGTTTTCCTGATCGACTTCCACGCCGAGGAGCCGGCGCTGGCGGCCTAATTCGTTCAGGGCGTGCACGAATTGCTGGGGATCGCGCAGGCTGGCCAACAGGGAGTTGCCGACGTAATCGGCGTAATCTTCCATGCCCTGGCCGCAGCGCAAGACCTCGGCCAGGGCCCAGGCGGCGGCGGCCTTGGCTTGGTCCGCCTCCAGGGCCACGTAGCGATCGAGCGCTTCCAGGGCGGCGAGATGATCCCCCTGCCAGGCGCGGCACAGGCCGAGGTTGTACCAGGCGGCGGCATCGCCCGCATCCTCGGCGGTCAACCGGACGAAAGCGGCGGCTGCGTCGGACAACTTGCCGGTGCCGGCCGACCCCAGGGCTTTCTGCCAGGCGGCCTGGCGGGCTTCGTTCGCCTGGGCGTGCACCCCCCCTTCCCCCCCTTGAGAAGGGGGGGCAGAGGGGGGTTGGAACTTGTATTCCTGCCGCGCGGATTGAGGAAAGCGGGTCGTCTGGTTGAAGGCCTGGATTTCCTGAGTCAGCTCCGGGTCCTCGGGCTGGCAGCGGCGGGCGATTTCCAGGGCCGCCCGCGCCGCCACCGGCCGGTTCAACTGCATTTCGCAATCGGCGATCAGGCCGTGCAGCTGGGCCAACAAACCGCGCGCCTCGGGATCGTACAGCTCGGCGGCCTTGCGAAACAGGATCAACGCCCCGGCGATTTCTCCTTCATACTGGCGGAATTTCCCCTTCAAAAAATAGCCGAACGGGTAATGCGGATTGATGTCGAAGGCTTTTTGCAAAGCCGTTTCCGCCTCTTCCGGCTTGTCCAGCTGGTACAGGAGCTGGGCCTTGCGTCCCCACACCTCGGGATTGCCCGCGTGCTCGGCGGCGACCTCGTCCATGGTGCGCAGGGCCGCTTCATGCTGCCCGTTGGCATCCTGCTCATAGGCTTTGCCGATCTTTTCGTGAATCGGCTGGCAGCACCACTTGAACTTCTTGCCGCTGCCGCACGGACAGGGGGAATAGAGATCGAGAGCCATGACGACCTTCCGGCTGGGGTAGTTTTTCCTTCCTGTCAGGATAGCAGAGGGGACAGAGGGGACAAGATGATGGGTAAGTGAGGTTTGAGGACGGAAGATTGAAATTGAGGATAGAGATTTGCCCATTGAATTGGTGGTCGAGGCTTCGCTACAATGAGCCATAAATAATTACCAGAGAAAGGGTATTCATGCGACAGCGGATAGATCTGGCCACCCTGGGAAAACCTATCCGCGACTTCATCCGCGGTCTGGGGAAGATCCGCGATACGGTGGAGCTCGTTCTTGATGGCCACCTGGTCGCGAAAATCATCCCGCCGACGGAACTCTCGGATGCCGAGAAAAAACGCATTCTCGACGAAGGTTGGGCCGTGGTCGAGAAAGCGCGGGCCCGGATGAAGGGTATCCCAGCCTCCGTCATCCAAGAGTTCGTTGACAAAGCCGTCTGGGAGGTCCGCTCCCGCCATGGTCAGCGCGGTCGTTGATACGAACGTCCTTGTTGCCGGCGTTCTGACCAGTAGTTCCAGGAGTGCGAGCCGCAGGCTCCTGGATCGCCATCGCCGTGGCGACTTCGCTCTTTTCCTATCGCCGGCTGCTCTGAAGGAAATCCAGCAAGTGCTTGTCCTGCCCTCATTGCGGGCGATGCACCAACTGACCGACGACGAAATTCAACTGTTCTGTCTCCGGCTGGAATTTGACACCAACACGCGAGTCCTGGCTGGCACGCTGCCGGTGTCCCCGGCCGTCACTCGCGACGTGACAGATACAAAATGGCTTGCCTTGGCGTTGGAAGCGGAGGCAGACTACTTGGTCACAAAGGACCGACGGCATCTTCATCGCCTTCGCAAATTTGGAAAAACCCGAATCGTTACGCCGCACAAATTCCTTCAAGCTCTCGACCATCCCGGCTGAGTGCGAACTCGGTTGCGACCCGGCAGACCATCGTCCTGATCCTTCTTTGCACAGGTCCCCTCGTCGGTCCCCTATGCGCGGTCCCCGGCCTCTTTCAACGCCCGGTCAATCTTGACGATGGTGGGTACGCTGGGCTTGTTCTTGCCCTGTTCGATCCGGTTAAGGGTTTCAGGGCGGATGCGGGCGCGGCGGGCCAACTCCGCTTGCGTCAGGCCCAGCTTGCGGCGGGCCCGGAGAATATCGCGGGCTTGAATGACAGCCAACACAGACAAAGGGTAATTGCCCCGCTCATTCGGCTCGGGCAGGTCCGGTTCCCATAGATCGGCCTTGCGCAGCAATTCCTCGAAGTCCAATTGCCGCAGCAGAACCATGCGCTTCCCTTTGATTCTCAGGTAGCGAGGCTTGACAGATTTAATCGTCATAAACATCCTTCCTGTGGCCGATCTTGTCCACGATGACCAACTCACTTTCCACGCGAAAACGGACGCGGAAGTCTCCAGTCCGCAGGCGATACCAGCCGGCCAAGTTTCCGGAGAGGGCTTTGACGCCGCTTACTTCAGGCCATTTCTTCAAGCGGGTCAGGATTTTCTGGACCCGTTCCCGAATGACGCGCGGCAACCCGGCGAATTGTTCTACGGCTTCCGGAGTCAACTCGACGTCGGCCATTAACCTAGTATGCCGGCCTTGACATGCGTGTCAAGGGTATTCAAAGCGGTCTGTCACCATACCAGGGCCGGTTCCTGTACCATCCCCCTGGCCTAATCTCTCGGCAATCGCCGTGTCAAAGAGAAGCTGGCCGGCATGGTAGAACAGGATGGAAACCACGGCGAGAGGATACTGGTTTTGATAATACTCGAGGACCACCAGGGCCACCGGCAAGGTTTTTTGACTGCACGCGAAAGCGATGGCAATACGGCGCGGGCGGTCGAAACCCAGCCAGGAGCCGGACCACCAGCCCAGGGCCAGGGCGGAGAAATGCAGGCCCAGACTAAAAACCGCGGCGGCCAAAACCGCCGCCACGGTCAGGTGATGTCCCGAATGCATTTGCAGGCCGACCTGAGCCGCCGCCCGCAGCAGAATGGCCAGAATCAGGATTTGCGACACAACTCCCAGGGTGAGTTTGTGGCGGCTGGCCACGCTGTACAGGGGCGACCAGGTTCGACAGATTTGTCCCAGGGCGACCGGAGCCACCAGGCTCAGCAGTAAATCCACCATCATTTCCAAGGGATCGAGGTCCACGACAGCCCCGGTGGTGAGGGTCAGCCAGGCGGGGGTGATCAGCCAGCTGCTGGCGGTGCTCAGGACGGTGACGAGTAGGGCGGTGGCCTCATTGCCGCGCGCCAGGCGCGTCCACAGGACGGCCGAGGCCAGCGTGCATGGTCCGCACACGGTAATGAGCGTGCCGATGTGAAAATCCGCCAGCAGCCAGGGGCCAAAGAACCAGGCGGCGGCCGGCAGAAATCCGTAGCTGATGAGCACGGCCCATAAGGCCGCCCACGGCCGAAACACTTCCTCGGTCAACGACCGACCGGGCATGGTCCAGGCGATCAGGAATAAGGCGGCCACCACGACGCCGCGCGGCTGCAACCAGGCCGTGGCCCGGGCAAAGATTTCCGGCCCGCCCAGGGCCAGGCACAGGGTCGCCGCCATGGCGAACAGGAACCAGTGGCGGGCCAGGGATTTGCTCATGGAACGACAACTCGTGGAGCAGTAGGCGCCGGCTTTCGCATGTTCCCAAGAGCGAAACGTGCCGCGTCATGGCGTGGTTTTTGTAGGATTTGGCCCGAAAACTTGTAGTTGGGCGAGATGTCTTGCCGGTCGGCGCCACGATAATCGGTGTCGATGGCGGTCCTTGACCAACAATGGGCCGGTTCCTTTTCGGGCGGCGTTCAAAAACACTGGCCGCATTGCTCAGGGGTGCACGACACGGTTTGCAAAGGTCTTTAGGGAACGGCCTCTGGGCCGTTCCGAAAGGACGGAAACCCACGAAACGCCACGGAGGGCGTTCCCTACAGGATTTGCAGCAAAATTACAAACCGTGTCATGCACCCATTGCTCAGTTCGCCGCCTCGGGATGAAGCACTTCCTGAATCTTGCAGACCAGGGCCTGCGGCGAGAACGGTTTTTGCAGAAACGGGAGGCCGGCGTCGAGAACGCCGTGGCGAAAAATGGCGTCGTCGGTATAGCCGGAAGTGAACAGGACTTTCATCTCGGGGCGCAGGCCGGCCAGGTGTTGGGCCAACTCGCAGCCGCCCATGTGCGGCATGATGGCGTCGGTGACCAGTAAATGGATGGGGCCAGGAAAGTTCCGGCTCACTTCCAGAGCCTCGCGGCCATCGCGCGCTTCCAGAATGGTGTAGCCATGGCGTTCCAGAGTTTGGCGGGCCGGACACCATGTCGCTATCGGGGTCAGGTAAATTCCAGCGGGTGGCGAGTTCGCGGGCCACGATGGCCTGGGCCAACGATGCCAACCAGTAATCGCGCAGATGGGTCTTGGTCTTGTCGTTCATCTGCATGCCCGGCAGCGACAGGCTCAGGACCAGGGAGCGAACCCGTTTGAGGCCCAGAAGATTCAGGGCCCGCGTGATGGACGTGACCGCCCGCGGAATGCCGTACAGGACCGAATTTACCATTTTGAGAATCCGGCCGCACAGCGAGGGGTCCTGGCTGATGAGCTGGCCTATTTCCGCGATGGTGGTCTGGGGCCGGTTGGCTTTCTCCAGGACCTGCAGAACGATCCCCGGCGGCGTGGGCAGCCGCGGATCGGCGGTGATTTCCGCCAGCAACAGCTCCTTGTCTTGGGCCGATTTGCCTGGGGGCCCGTCGCGGAGTAGAACCTGACCCATGATTTTACCTCTCCCTTGTACCAATGTCCGAGCCGGAAGCGTAAGCGACGCACACCGCCACCGTCGCTTACGCTTCCGGCTTGAACCCACCGTCGCTTACGCGACCGGCAGTTGATAATCTACCCGTAGGACGGACATTCTTGTCCGTCCCATCCCTGCG
>CAZFGM010000316.1:0-8256 GCA_964518515.1 uncultured Alcaligenaceae bacterium
ACGACGCCGATCAAATCGGCGAGACCCATTATCTGGTGATGGAGTATGTCCAGGGCATTACGCTGGAACGGCTGGTGGAAAAACAGGGGCCGTTGCCGGTGGCGCAGGCGTGCGATTTCATGCGCCAGGCCGCGCTGGGCCTGCAGCACGCTGCCGCACAGGCGCTGGTGCACCGCGACATCAAGCCGGCCAACCTGATGGTCACCTGGCCCGGCGCCACCCCCGCCCAGGTCCCGCCCGCCGGCACCGGCGTCGTCAAGATTCTCGACATGGGCGTGGCCCGCCTGTACGGCCAGGCGCCCGGCGAATCGCTGACCACCCTGACGCAAGGCGGCATGGTCATCGGCACCGCCGACTTCATCGCCCCCGAGCAACTGGAAAACCCCCACGGCGCCGACATTCGCGCCGACCTTTACAGCCTCGGCTGCACCTTCTATTTCCTGCTTACCGGCCAGGTGCCGTTTGCCGGCGGCAACCTCATCCAGAAGCTGGACCGCCAGCGCTGGGAGACGCCCCCCGCCGTCGATCAACTGCGCCAGGACATTCCGGCGGCGGTGGTGGGCGTGGTGCGCAAGCTGATGGCCAAAACCCCGGCCCAGCGCTACCAGACCCCGGCCGAGTTGGCTCGCGACCTGGAGGAACTGGTCCGGGGCGGTTTTGTCGCCAGCCGCGCCAGCGCGATCACCATCAAGGAAATCCGCCGCTTCACGGCGCACAGTGACACTGTTTGGGCGGTGACGATTTCCCCGAACGGCCAATGGGTGGCTTCCGGAAGCAAAGACCGCACGCTCCTGTTGTGGGACCTGGCCGGCGGCAAGGAAGTGCGGAGTTTCCCGCGGCAGGGCCAGGAAGTCCTCGCCGTGGCCTTTTCGCCAAAAGGGGACCAGCTCCTGTCGGCCAGCGGCGCCAGCGTCCGCTGGTGGGACGCGGCCAGCGGCCAGGAACTGGGCCGCTTTTCCGGCCATACCGATGCGGTACGCTGCGTGGCCTATGCCCCCGACCGCGGCCGCGCCCTGTCCGCCGGCGACGACAAGACCGTGCGCGTCTGGGAAGTGCCCAGCGGCCGCGAGACCGCGCGCTTCACGCGCCATGCCGCCGGCATCACCAGCCTGGCCGTCAGCCCGGATAGCCGCCACGTGCTGTCCGCCGGCCGCGATCCCACGCTGCGCTACTGGGAGTTGCGCTCGGGCAAGGAACTGCGCACCATTGCCGGGCCCAAGGGACAGGTCTACCAGGTCGCCCTGTCGCCGGACGGCCATTACGTCCTGTCCGCCCACTTCGACACGTTTCTGCGCCTGTGGGACCTTCAGACCGGCCGCGAGCTGCGCCGCTTTCAGGGCCACAAGCAGCGGGTCACGGCCGGCCTGTTCACCCCGGACGGCCGCCGCATCCTCTCCGCCAGCCAGGATCACTCCATTCGCCTGTGGGACGTGGAGAGCGGCTGCGAAATCGCCTCTTTCACCGGCCACACTGCCGGCGTCACCTGCCTGGCCCTGTCCGCCGACGGCCGCCTCGCCCTGTCCGGCAGCGCCGACCACACCCTGCGGCTATGGAAGTTACCCGATTGACAGATTAGAGCAATCAGCAGTCAGCAAGCAGCAGTCAGCAATCAAAATACTGACATAGTGAATGGATCACGGAGCACGGTTTTGCTGATTGCTGATTGCTGACTGCTGATTGCTCATGAACACGAAAAATTCACGCAAACAACGCGCCCGCCAAATTACCCGGGGCTTGGCCAAGCTTTACCCCGATGCCCACTGCGCCTTGCACCACGACAATCCCTTGCAGCTCCTGGTCGCCACCATCCTGTCGGCCCAGTGCACCGATGTCCGCGTCAACCTGGTGACGCCGGCCCTGTTCGCCAGGTATCCCGACACCCACGCTTTCGCCGCTGCCGATCAAGGCGAATTGGAGACGGTCATCCAGTCCACCGGCTTTTTCCGCAACAAGGCGAAGAACATCATTGCCTGCTGCAAGGAGCTGGTCGCCAAGCACGCGGGTCAGGTGCCCGCCACCATGGAAGAACTGATTCCCTTGCCTGGCATCGGCCGCAAGACCGCCAACGTCATTCTCGGCAACGCCTTTGGCGTTCCCGGCATCACCGTCGATACCCACGTGCTCCGCCTCAGCAAGCGCATGGGCCTGACCGAGCAGACCGAGCCGCCCAAAGTCGAGCGCGATTTGATGGAGGTGATTCCGAAAAAAGATTGGACGATGTTCAGCCATCGCATGATCTTCCACGGCCGGCAAGTGTGCCACGCCCGTAAACCGCGCTGTGAAACCTGCACGCTGGCGCAAGTTTGCCCGAAGATAGGGGTGAGTTCCGTTAGCCGCACATCATGAAGTGTTCGACTTCGCTTGCGTATAGCGCTCGCAAAATCCTTGAGCCATCGGTGTGGATTCTGCGAGCGTTAAACGGCAAGCGTTGCCGACTATTTCTATCCGCAGAATGTAAGCAATTCCTAGACGGGCAGGTAGGGCCGTGGAAAATTTCCGCGCAAGTTCCTTTTCCGAGTCCGTTTCATCAAGAACAATTGTTTTTCCCGGTTTCGCCCTGTCGAGGTTGCCATGACACGCTGGCTCGGCGCGGGTGCATTTCTGTGCGGACTGATCTTTTTCCCCATCAGCCTTCAGGCGGATTCCGAAGAAAGAACACCGGAAAAACCTCTTTCTGTCAAGGACTGGAAAGCCCTATGGCAAGACCTGGATCACGCCGATCCGGCCAAGGCCTTCCAGGCCATGCAGACCATGCTGGCCCATCCCAGGCAGGCCGTTGCCTTTCTCGGCGAGCACCTGCGGCCGGCTGCCCCGACGCGGACGGCCCAAGTGCAAGAACGCCTCAACAATCTGGAAAGTCCGAAGTATTCCGTCCGGCAGCAGGCGCTGAAGGAACTGGCCACGCTGGGCGATCTGGCCCGGCCGGCGCTCAAGCAAGCGGTAGGCAATCCCCCTTCGCTCGAGGTCCAACTCCTGGCCCGAAAAGTGCTCGAGGTGCAGGATGAGCCGGCCTTTTTCCTGCCGCTGGCGCGCGGCCTGCGCGGCGTGGAAATCCTGGAAAAAATCGGCACGCCCCAGGCCCGCGAAGTCCTCGCCCGCCTCGCCCGCGGAATGCCGGACCGCCGCCTCACCGAGGAGGCCCGGGCCGCCCTCGAACGTCTGAATCCGGCCCGCGCGGCGAATTCCGCGACGAAAAAGCCAGAAACCAGGAAGGCGGACGATGAGCCCCTGCCCCAAAACGCGGTCGCCCGGCTCGGCACCGCCCGCTTGCGCCATCGCCAGGTGGCCCAGGTTCTGACCTATTCGGGAGATGGCAAAATCCTGGTCACCCACGATGTTGATTTCTTCTCCCAAATGGAAAGCCGGGTGCGCCTGTGGGACGTTGCCAGCGGCAAGGAGATCGGCAGCTTCCTCATCGACCCCCACAGCTTCAATTTCCACGCCAACAGTCAAACCGAAACCATCGAGTTCTGGGACCTGGAAAGCCGCCAGGCTTCCCCTGCGCAAGGGTTCTGGCCTACCTGTGTTCCGAATGAGAAATATTCGGCGTGTCTATCTCCCGACGGCCGGACAGTAGCCGTGGCGACAACCCGCGGCGACGTCCTGCTGCTTGATCGGCAGACCGGGCGGCTGCGGACCAAGTTCAAAAACAAGCCGGAAGGCCTGGACAAAGTGCTGTTTTCCGCCGATGGCCGGTTGCTGGTCGCCCAGGGCAAGGTGGCCTACATGGATGAAAACGTCACCGATCCGCCGCGCTTGTATCTTTGGGACCTCGAACGAGGCGCGGAACTGCCACCACTCCAGGGACCACAAACCTACATCCGCAACCTGGCCATTTCCTCCGACGGGCAAATCCTGGCCACGGCGGGAGGAAATCAGGATTTCTCGGGTGACAACCTTGTTCTTTGGCATGCCCGAACCGGAAAAATACTTCACGAAATCCCGGCCGCCCTTTCCGGGTATAGGTCGAGCCTGGCATTCGCCCCGGACGGCCGGACCCTGGCCGTGGGCGGCGCGGGTCAGACGCCGCTGTTTTTTGACGTGGCCAGCGGCAAGGAAATCACCCCGTTTCCCGGCCACGCCAACGAAGTGACGGAGCTTGCCTTTACCCCGGACGGGCGCCTGCTTTCCACGGACGGCCAGGCCGTGTGGCTGTGGGACCTGGGCAAGCAAAGCGGCCAGGAGTCCGATCGGGAAACCGCGGAGCGGATTTTGAAAACCAACCATCACCCGGAAATCCATTTCGATACCAAAAAGGGCGACCTGGTGCTGCGGCAAGCCGAAACCGGCAAGGAACTGCGCCGCTTTCCCTGGTCCCGGCCGGTTCATCGAAAGGATGGGCAGAGCGAAAATACCGAAATCCCGGTGGCCAGCCTGTCCCCGGACGGCAAGATGCTGGCCGCCTGGGGTTTTCCCGGGACTTTTCCGCCAAACTTCGATCCCGACTTTCCGCCAAACTTCTGGGGCAATCTTTTTCCACCACGACCCGGGTTTTCTTTCCCAACCTTGTGTTTATGGGAAGTGGCCAGCGGCAAGCTCCGCTATCACAAAAAATTTCCCCTGGAGTTGCCCCAAAATTTTTCCGTGGCGGCGACCGATTCGCGGGTGCTTCAAAGCTACCGTGGGTTCAGCCCATTCGGCGGATTCGGCGGCATGATGGGCCAGTTCGGCAGATTCGGGATGATGGGCCAGTTCGATTCCCAAACCATTCCGCTGGGCTCCAATCCCTTCGGTCTCGGTCTCAAGAATTTCAACCGTCCCTTTCCTCCGATAAACCTCGGCATGAGCATGGGCAGTTACGGCGGGGGCGGGGTCACGATGACCTTCGACCAGGTTTCCCACATCGCCTTTTGTCCACGCGGCCGATTCCTGGCCCTGGCCAATGCCGGAACTATTTACCTCTGGAACCTCCACCACCACCGCATTCAGCGGCAATTCAGCATGCCCGACCTCCTCGCCGAAACGGCGGCTTTTTCCCCGGACGGCCGGCGCCTGGCCGCCAGGACGGGCGCCGGAAAGGTCCGGGTCTGGGACGCCGTTACCGGCAAATCGCTGGCCGAATTCGGCAACGGCGACGTGACCTGCTTCGCCTTTTCCCCGGACGGCGCTTTGCTCGGCACGGGCCAAGGCAATTCCACCATTCTCTTGTGGAAACTGCGAAAGCTACCTGTCCGGCCATCGTCGTCGAGGCGGGTCTCCACTTGCCCGCCCTGCGTGAGGCGAAATCCCGCGTGGGGCGTCCGGGGTCGGCAGCCACCTGGATTGTAAAGGCGGCCCGGGTTTACTTCCCCTTCCCCTGCCGGCGGGCGATCTCCACCGTGGCGTACAGGGCCTCGTCTTGGAAGCGCACGCGGGCGCTGATTTCGTCCAGGCTGTTGAGGAACTGGGCAAACGACGACTTCTTGTCCGGGCGAAGCTGCTGGCGCGAGTCCTGGCGGTTGCCGTGCACGCTGCACAACACCTGGTCGCGCTTGGCGTCGTATTCGTAGACGCCGTGATCGGGACAGAAATAGCGCACGCCGTATACCGCTTCCGCGAGGCGCGGGATTTCCTCCATGGGCACGTCGTAGAGCTTGAGCAGGTTGTAGATCGAGATGGTATTGCGATGGCAGGCCAGGCGGGCCTTTTCATTCCAGGAAAGCTGGAAATTCTCCTTGAGGCGATTCAAGGCGCGCACGTTGAAGCGCAGAAGCAGATGGGCCTTCGGGGCATCCTTGGCGGGCGCATCGTCGGCCGCGTCGATCACCTCCTTGAGGATGTCCGCCTTGGTGGCGGCCACGAGCTGATTACCGACCAGGGCGGCGTGCAGCCGCATCTTCAAAACATGAAGCTGGAAGCTGAGCACGTAATGCGCGTGCTTCTTGTAATCCGGCAGGCGATAGGCGTCGAACGTCGCGGGCAAGGTCAGGTAACGCTCTTTCTTGAGAGGAATTTTTTGCGTGAGCAACTCGAGCAAGCGGGCCGCCTTGTCGCGGTCCTCAACGTCGATGGTGAAATAGGTCGGCACCTGGGCGGCGACCAGGGCGGCGGCGACTTGCGCCTGCACCATCAGCGGCACCTTGAAACCCATAATGTCCAGCTCGCGCAAGTGCGTCGGGTCCAGCTCGAGGACCTTGTCGCTGTCGCAGAAATGGACGGCCAGGCGCGAGCCGAGCCAGCTTAGGTCGGTAATGGTGGGATCGGCTTTCAGGGCCTCGGTAATGCCGGGGATGTCGCGGAGGAAATCGCCGATCGCCTTGGGACCGCGGACGGCGACCAGCGACGCCACCGCCGACTTGGCCACGCCGGCGGTGTCCAGCGCTAACGGCCGATCGTCCACCCAGCCCCGCAACTCGCGGTACAGACTGTTGCTGGTCAGGGGCGGCATGCACACTTCGATCTGGACGCGCGGACCCACCGCCAGGCGCATGGCGATGGGGTTGAAGGCCGATTGCCAGTAATCGGCGAACTGTTTCTTGTAGCGGTCGTATTCGTCGCGCTCGGTCTTGGAGACTTTCAGCACCTTCAGCTCGGCATTGGGTGTCAGGTACTTGAGGCGGTTGTGCAGGGAACAGGTGCACGTCTCCTGACGCGTGTCCCAGGAATAGCTGCCACCGTGCGGACAGGTCACCCGGCTGCGATCGGCAAACTTGCCTTCGTAGAGATCGGTGAGCGTGGCGGGCGATTTGCCGTTCTCCAGGCGGTACAAGAGCGAACCGTGATTGAGCATGACCAGGTTGTTGAAGCACAGCACCCGGCGTTTTTCCGATATCTTCGCTTGCGGCGAAAACATGCGCTTGAGAAACGCTTCCGAAGCGAAAAAGTAGCCCGCGTTGGCTTCCTGCGACGGCGGCAACAGGATGGTGAGATAGCGGTAATCGGGGGCGTCCAGGAGGCGGCGTGTCTTGCCGGTGGCCGCATCCAGAATGTCGCGAATGGCCCGGTGCGAGTTCGAGTAGATCACGTACTCGCCATGCTGGACCACGAACGAGCTGACCAGGCGATCTTCCGTGTAGCGGGCTTGAATCTTGTGTTCGCGGTAGTTGAAGTCGCGCTCGATCAGGGCGGGATGCTTCTTTTTCGCCTTAGCCAGCCATTCGTCGGCCTGCTTCTGGAACGCTTTGAGTTTCTTGACGCGGAAGAGGATGCTGACGTCGGTGCCTTCGAGGAAAAAAGGATCGGCGCCGGTGATGGCCAGCTCGCTGGCCGTGCCGTCGGCAAACAGCTTCTGCAAAGGCTCGCGGTACAGGCACAGTTGTTCCTCGAAGTTCTCGCGGAAGCGGTGATCGACGGCGTGCATGGTGAACAGCCGCAGAAGGCCGTGGCCCCAATCGGTGACCAAGTCCTGGAGCTCGCCGGCCGCTTGCATGGTATGGAAATGGAGAAAATACTGGTCTTCTGGAATCAGCCCGGCCACTGCGTGCGGCTTGGGCGCCATTTTCTTGGCGATCTTGTCCTCGAGGAGCTTTTCCCAGTTCCAGACTTCCGCCGACGGCGGGCTCAGCTCGCTGAGATGGACGGTCAGATCGCCCGCCGAAGAACCGTTCTTGAACGACTGATATTGCAGCGTCTCCTGCAGGGCCAGCGATCGGCTGAACAGGCCGTAGAGCCGGCCTTCCACCTCGGGCGCGGGCAAGAGCGCCCGGTCGAACACCGGCGCCGCCACGCCGTAGCGCTCGCGCGATTGCAACAGGGCATACTGGAAAAACGATTCCTCGGGGTAGTATTGCAGCAGATTGAAAAAGTGCTGGTTCTGCTGCTTGGCCCAGTCCTCGAAAAGGCTGCGCGGGCCGCCGGCGCTGGCGGGGATGGGCACGTCGATGACTGCCTGGCGGACATCGACTTTGCGCGTGCCCTTGAGGGTTTCCGATACGATTTCATAGGACAGGCGCACTTTGGCCTTGCCCTCGCCGCGCAACCGGCCGTAGAACTCGGCGTGTTTCTGCTGGAATTTGGTTTCCTTGGGATAGATCAGGTAGGCCTTGCGGTCCAGGGGGTGTAGGCGCAGGTAGTTGCTCTTTTCGAATTCCTCGGCGAGAAACGGCTGCTCCAGGCGCAGCACAAAGGCGATGACATCGCTGTCTTTTTCGCGATAGACCTCGATCTTGTGCTGGAACGGCAGCTCCTGGGCGGAAATCATTCCCGGTATGGCCAGAGCGCAGCAAATTCCCACGGGTAAGCAAAAAACGCGCATGACCGGTCTCCTTGAGACGAAGGGCAAAGGTTTTCGGTTATCGTATGATAAAGAAGGGAAGTCATCCAGCAATTCCCGGTCTA
>CAZFGM010000317.1:0-8231 GCA_964518515.1 uncultured Alcaligenaceae bacterium
GGGGCCCGAATACACGGCCGGGACCAGCCCGGCCGCTCGCCGAACCGGGACCGGGACCAAAACATGGACAAACCGCAATCGACCGATCTGCTCTTCGAGATGAGCCACCCCGGCCGCCGCACGCACCGTCTGCCGGCCTGTGACGTGCCGGTGCCAGCAGCAAAGGACCTGCTCCCCGCAGGCGCCCAGGCCGACGCGCCGCCCCCGCTGCCCGAGCTCG
Source organism: uncultured Alcaligenaceae bacterium (assembly GCA_964518515.1). GTDB lineage: Bacteria > Planctomycetota > Planctomycetia > Gemmatales > Gemmataceae > CAZFGM01. Next base: position 221 of record CAZFGM010000317.1, read on the forward strand.
GCGAGATCGACCTGATCCGCCACTTTGTCAACCTGTCGGGGCGGAACATGTCCATCGACACCAATTTCTATCCGCTCGGGTCGTGTACCATGAAGTACAACCCCAAGCGGCACGAACGGCTGGCGGCCCTTCATGGCATGGGCGATCTGCATCCGCTGCAGCCCGATGCGAGCTGCCAGGGCATGTTGTACCTCTTGTGGGAGATGCAAAACATCTTGGCGGAGGTCGCCGGCCTGGACGCCGTGGCGTTGCAACCCGCCGCGGGCGCCCAGGGCGAGTTGACCGCCCTGCTCGTGGCGGCCGCCTATTTCCGCGACAAGAAGGAGCCGCGCAGCCGCGTCCTCATTCCCGACAGCGCCCACGGCACCAACCCGGCCAGCGCCGCCATCGCCGGCTTCGACGCCGTCAGTATCAGAAGCGAGCGCGGTCTGGTGGACATGCACGATCTCGTAGCCAAGCTCGATGATCGCACCGCTGGGTTCATGATCACCAACCCGAACACGCTCGGTCTGTTCGATACGCAGATCAAGGAAATCACCGAGGTCTTGCACCAGCGCGGCGCCCTGGTCTATCTCGACGGCGCCAACATGAACGCCATCCTGGGCATCACCCGGCCCGGCGATTTCGGCGTGGACATGATGCATTACAACGTGCACAAGACGTTCACCGGTCCCCACGGCGCCGGCGGTCCTGGAGCCGGGCCAATCGCCGTCCGCAGTTTTCTGGCCCCGTTTTTGCCTTGCCCGGTCGTCATCCGTGAAGGAGAATCTTTCAAGTTCGATTTCAATCGCCCCAAGTCGATTGGCCGGGTCCGCACTTTCATCGGCAACGTCGGCATTCTGCTGCGCGGCTACTGCTATATCCGCACCCTGGGTCCGGCCGGCCTCCGGGAAGTGACCGAAAACGCCGTCCTCAACGCCAATTACCTCCTGGCCCGCATCAAGCACGCCTACGAGGTGCCCCACGGCGACCGCTGCATGCACGAGTTCGTTGCCAGCGCCCGCACGCTCAAGCGCGAGCGCAAGATCAGCGCCATGGACATCGCCAAACGACTCTTGGATTTCGGCTATCACGCGCCGACGGTATACTTCCCATTGGTGGTGCCGGAAGCCATGATGATCGAGCCGACCGAAACGGAAAGCAAGGAGACGCTGGACGGCTTTGCCGACGCCTTGCTGAAGATACGGGAAGAGGAGGCGGACTTTTTGCACGACGCGCCACACACCTTGCCCATCAGCCGGCCGGATGAAGTCAAGGCCGCCAAGGAGCCGATATTGCGGTGGCGGAAATAAGACTCTTGCCGCTGGAATTCGCCGACGGCCCGCGCAACATGGCGGCCGACGAAGTGCTTTTGGAATCGGCCGTTGTTGGCACCGCGTCCTTGCGGTTTTACGGCTGGTCGGAAGCCTCGCTGAGCCTGGGTTATTTTCAGCCGGCCGCCGCACGCTTGGCCCATCCGAGCATAGCCGACCTTCCCTTCGTCCGCCGCCCGACCGGTGGCCAGAATCTCGTCCATCATCACGAACTCACCTATGCCCTGGCCTTACCGACCGGTCTTCCCTGGCAGGGCGCCGAATCCTGGCTTTGCCGCATGCACCAGGTAATAGCGGACGCATTTCATTCACTGGGAGTGTCCTTGACCTTCGTGGAAAAGGAACAGCGCGATCCGGGCGCCATCTTGTGTTTCCGGCAATGGTCGGCCGCCGATTTGCTGTGCGGCCAGGCCAAGGTGGTGGGCAGCGCACAGCGCAAGCACCGCCAGGCTCTTTTGCAGCACGGCGGCATCCTACTGGCCGCCAGCCCACACGCGCCGAGTTTATCGGGAATTCAGGAGAAATCGGGGTTATCTCTTCCTCCGGAGCAGGTGCGGACCAGCATCGTTCAGACGTTCAACAAGGCCACCGGTTGGAGCGTTGTTGAAAAGGCCTGGACCGAAGAAGAGCGGGGCAGGATTCAAGAATTGGTGGTGGACAAGTACGGAACAAGGAAGTGGAATGAAAAACGCTGAGTTCCGGCACGTTACCGCTCTATATGGTTTGTTCCTCGGAATGTGAAGACTCTTTCTTACATTGGCCAATTCCAAACATGGCGAAGTTGAAAAACATTCAAAACCACTCACGCCAATTCAACAACTTGTTGACGCGAGTGGAAAATGTTGCAAGTCATTAATTCCATTGCCATTGGGATTTCGCTACTCGCGTCAATTCCGGTGGCGGGGCCGAATTCGCAAAAGTGTCACCTCATTGCCACCTCGGTGAGAAAGTGTCGAAGGTGAAGGACACGGGTAGCAGGCTTCCGAAGAAACCGGCCTTGGCGGCTTCATTGGTCGGCGGGATATTTCTTGGCGGCTTTGGCGAACCGGGCTCGCCAGGTTCGTCCCCAGTCCCAGGGTTGCAGATTGGAGGGCGGCACGGCGCCGAGATAGACGGGCAGGGCCGAGTCGTTCTTGCCGCCTCCTGCCGTGGCCAGGTACGAGGCCGGCTTGGGCCGCAGGAAATCCGCGGCCTTCGGGCTCTGGGATAATAGCTCGGTCATGTTGATCTTCTTGTCGTCCGGATAAATCGACAGGGCCACGATGGAGAACGAGCCGGACAGGTCGCGGGCGTTGTCGTGGCAGCGCCACAGTTTCTTGAGGGTGGGGCCTTCCATGACGCGGAAGGCCTTTTTGCCATCCTTGGGATCCAGAATGTACATCATGTCGCCGGAGCCGGCGCCGAAGAAAATGTTGTAACACACTTCGGCCTGGCCGGAACGCAGTTTTTCAAAGGGCGCATCGTCCCAGACCAGGAAATTAAACTGGCAGTGGAAGACGGAGTTGTGCGTCAGCAGGATGTGTTCCGATCCTTCGGCCAGGTCGCGGAGCAGCAGGCCGGCCAGGCCGCATTTGCCCACCAGGTTGCCGGCCACCAGGGTATGCGTGACCAGGCCCTCGAGCACGATGCCGCGCATGCCTCCGAAAATGCGGTTGTCCTGAATGATGACATTGCTCGTGGCTTTGCTTTTCTCGTCTCGGGCGTCGGGCCCCTGCACCAGGATGGCGTCGCCGGAGATTTCACTGGTCGGCAATTGAAAGTGGCAGCGCTTGATGACCACCGGCTCGTCGCCGGGGGCTGTGACCTCTTGCAGGACGATGCCGCGGTTGATATTCCCCTGAAACTCCAGATCTTCCAACACCACCCCGGGACAGTAGCCGACCAGACTGACCAGTGTTAGGGTGTGCGTGCCTTCGCCTCCCGTCAAGCGCAACCCCTTGACCTGAACCTTGGCCACGCCCTGGATGGTCAAGAGGGGTGTGCCGTCGCCGTTAGGGGCCAGAGTGGCCCGTTTGGGAGATTCCACAACGATGCCCCGGTGGCGCTTGTCGTCCTTGATGACCAGCGATTCGGCATAGGTGGCGGCATCGAGAATGCGCAGGATCATTCCTGGCTGGATTTTTTCCAGGGCCTCGCCGATGGTGCGGTACTCGCCCGTGCCGTCCTGGGCCACGGTGATCCCGTTGGGAATCTTGATGATCTTGGGGGTTGTTTTGACCGCTTCCTTTTTCTTGAGACCTTTTGGATCGACCGGTTGCTTGGGTTTGGCAGCATCGGTATTGTCCGGCTGGCTTGGCTTGGCGGGAATTTCGGTCAGCGGCCCAGTCTCAGGTTCCTCGCCGGGAAACAACCAGGGCCAGGCTAGGATCACGACAATGGCGAGGGCGGCCGCCGTGGCAACCGCCAGGACCCATTTGGTTTTGCGGTTCCGCCCGCGCAGCCGGGTCACGGTGAACGACAACTGGCTGCCCGTCCAACTCCGGGTGGCGGTAATCTGCGGCAGCGACGGGGAAGAACTGGCCACGTAGGGAGCCAGGGCCTCCGCCACTTCCCGGGCCGTTTGGAAGCGGTCGCGGGGTTGCTTGGCCATCATGCGCTGCACGACAAATACCAGGCCGGCGGGAGCTTCGGGACAAATCTCCGGGATGGGGAGCGGCTCTTTTTCTTCATGATCCCGCGCTTTCTCCGCCAGCGATGAGCCGGGAAAAGGAACCCGGCCGGTGAGCAGTTGATAGAGAGTGCAGCCCAGGGAGTAAATGTCGCCGCGGGGATCGACGTGGCGGGCATCGTGGAACTGCTCCGGAGGCATGTAGTCCGGAGTGCCCAGGCCCGTGCCGTCGCGGGTCACTTGCGGATTGCCGATCTGGTCCTGCACGAAACGAGCCAGGCCCAGGTCGAGGATTTTTACTTGATTTTTTTTGGTAATCAGCAGATTGCCGGGTTTCAAATCGCGGTGGACCAGGCCACGTTCATGCGCGTGTTGCAGGCCCAGGACGGCCTGGTAAAGATAGTCCGCCGCCAGAGTCGGAGCCAACCGGCCTTTTTCCTCCAATGCCCGGGCCAGGCTCGTTCCCTCGACCAACTCCATGACCAAAAAATGGCGGTCCTGATCTTGGTCGGCATCGTAGGCCTGCACGATGGCGGGATGGGATACTTGGGCCAGGGCCTTGGCCTCGCGATGAAAGCGCGTGACCGCATCGGCAAAGTTCACGTGCTGCGGGGCCATGACCTTGATGGCGACCAGGCGGTCGAGCTTGCTGTCGCGGGCCTTATACACCGCCCCCATGCCGCCTGCGCCCAGTTTTTCCAGAATCCGATAGCGTCCGGCCAGCACGCACTCGCGGCCCCGGCCGGCCTGCAATTGCTCGACCTGGAACGACGTCAGCACGTGCCGCTGCACCAGCTTGCCGGCCGCTTCGATCAACGTGGATGGTTTTTCCGCTTGCAATTCCTGCGTCAAGCGCTGGCGGTCCACTCCGGAAAGCAACCCGGCCTGCTGGGCCGACTCCAACAAGTGGTGGAGAGGATCCGTCGTCATGGGCGTTCTCATTGAGGGGCTATCTGGAATGTCGTAGGATAGGCTTCCAGCCTGTCCCCCTAGGATCGACCACTTGGGACAGGCTGGAAGCCTATCCTACGGCTTTGCGGAAAGCCACTGTGAAGGGCTGTGCACCCCGATCATTGTCGCGGGCCGCAGAGGAACATGCAAGCCTATTTGGGGCCGAGTGGTTGGAATAGACCCCACCAGCCGGCGGTGCCAGCGCCGCTTAAATGTTCCCCCCTTCCCCGCGAGAAAAATCAAGCCCCCTCTGGCAATCCTGGTGCCGGTCGTCTATGCTGCGGTCCGGGATTTATCATTTGGAGGCAACCATGAAATCCATTTTGCTTGCTGGTGTTGGGTCATTCCTGGTGGTGCTCGTCAGCCATGGATCGTTCCTTCTGGCCGGGGAACTGCCCCAGGCCAAGGACGTCAAAATCGACAAGCTCTTCGAAGTGCCGCATTACTGCGAAGGCATCGTCTTCGATCACGCCGGCAACGGCTACATCTCGCACGGCAAGGTCATCACCAAGTTCACGCCGGACCTGAAAACCAGCACCTGGGCCAAGACCGGAGAGCCCAATGGCCACAAGGTTTTGGCCGACGGCACGCACCTGCTCTGCGACGCCAGCCACCACGCCGTCCTGCATCTGGACGCCAGGGGCAAGATCCTTGGCAAGGCCTCGGCGGAGTGCAACGGCAAGGCCCTGCGCGGCCCCAACGACCTGTGCCTGGACCCGAAAAACGGCGGCTTCTATTTCACCGATCCGGGCGGCTCCGATGACAAAAAGCCGATCGGCACCGTCCACTACGTCGATGCCAAGGGCAAGACCCATCTCGTCGCCGACGGCCTGGCCTATCCCAACGGCATCGTCCTGCGGCCGGACGGCAAAACCTTGCTCGTCGCCGAGAGCAAGAAAAACCGTGTCCTGGCCTATCCCATCCTCGCCCCGGGAATGGCCGGCCTCATGAAAGTCTTCGCCGATCTGCCCACCAAGCAGGGCGAGCAGATCGACAACCAACCCGACGGCATGTGCCTGGACGAGGACGGCAACCTGTACGTCGCTCACTACGGCATGAAGCAAGTCCAAGTGCTCGACCCGCAGGGCAAGCTGATTCGCCGCTATCCCGGCGGCAACCTCACCACCAGCAACGTCGGCTTCGGCGGTCCCAAAATGAATCAGCTGTACATCACCGGAGCCCTGGGAAATGAGCAGAGCAGGGGCGCCCTGTTTCGCCTCGAGTTACGCGGCGTTCGCGGCCTGGTGATTTTGCCGAAAAAGAAGGCCCAGGTCGATCCTCAGGATTTGCGGCGCTTTGAGGCCGACATCCGAACTCTCAACAAACGACTCTACGAGGCCGGGTTGAGGTTCGGTACGAAAATCGCTCCAATTCTCCAGAACATGGCGGTCAATTTCAAGGAATTAAAACAAGCGGAGGAAAATTTCCAAAAAGTCTTGACAGCGGTGGCTGCCGATTTCAATAAGCTCAAAGTTCCCGACACCCTGGCAGCCCGCAAGGTTTACGAGGTCCAGAAACGGATCTTAAAAATTCAAGACGATCTTGTGTACCAGGCTATCCCTCTGCTCCTGAAAATCGTGGCCGATCGTAAGCTAGCCCTCAACGACCAGGCCAAACAAGTGGAGCGCATCCTGGTCCGCGGGGCCAACGACGAAGCAGTAATAATCGACGAACTGATCAGGGCCTTCAAGGAGTTAAACCCGGAGGAAAAGTAACCAAACCGAGACGGTTTTTACCTGGAAGCCCGGTGCCCAACAGAGGTTCACAATTCCCCGCGCTTGGGTTTCGGGCTCCCAACCATAATCTTCGCGGTTTCGAGAAATACAGCAAGGACTCTGCCATGAAACTTTGTTGGTTGTTTTTGGGGATCGCTATTCTGTTGGGACATGCCCCCACGCTTCACGCCGCCCAGCCCAAGGCGAAAAAACTCAACATCATCTGGATCGTCACCGACGATCAGGCGCGCTGGAGCCTCGGTGCCTACGGCAACAAGGAATCGCGCACCCCAAACATGGACCGGCTGGCAAAGGGAGGTGCAAAGTTCCTCAATGCCTTTGTGCCGACGCCGGTATGTTCGCCGAGCCGGGCCAGCTTCATGACCGGGCGCTACGGCACGCAGGTCGGCATCACCGACTGGATTTCCCCTGGCGAGGCCCAGAGCGGCGTGGGTTTGCCGCCAGGCGCCGTCACCTTCGCCGAGGTACTGCAGAAGTTCGGCTACTTCACCGGCCTCGTCGGCAAATGGCACCTGGGCATGCAGCCGCAGTTTCACCCCACGCGCCGCGGCTTCCACCATTTCTTCGGCTTCCTCGACGGCGGCAACGCACCGATGAACCCTACTCTGGAGGTCGAAGGCAAGGAGCGAAAATTCAAAGGACCCTTGCCCGACATCCTGATGGACAACGCCCTGGAATTCATCAAGAAAAACAAGGACCGCCCGTTCGCCCTGGGCATCCATTTCCGCGAGCCGCACTTGCCGTATGGTCCGGTGCCGGAGCAGGATGCCGTGCCTTTCAAGGACCTCGACCCCACCATTCCCAAGCATCCGGGCCTCGACATCGCCAAGACCAAGGGCTGGACGCGCGACTATTACGCCAGCATCCATGCCGTCGATCGCAACCTCGGCCGACTGCTGGCCTTGCTCGACAAGTTGGGCCTGGCGGACAACACGATCATTCTGTTCACCAGCGACCACGGCTACATGATCGGCCATCACGGGCTGCACACCAAGGGCAACGCCGCGTGGGTCATCGGCGGCCTGAGCGGCCCCAAGCGGCCGAATATGTTCGACCTGTCGATGCGCGTGCCGCTCCTGGTCCGCTGGCCCGGTACGGTCAAGCCCGGCACGCAAATCAAGGAAATGGTGTCCAACATCGACACGTTCTCTTCGGTGCTGGGCATGCTCAACGTGCCGCCGCCGGAAAAGTATAAACAGCAGGGCATGGATTTTTCCCCGCTCTTGCGCGGCCAGAAGGCGGATTGGCGCGAGGCCATTTTCGGCCAGTACGACTTGCACAACAGCGGCCTGGCTTACATGCGCTCCATTCACACCGGCCGCTGGAACCTGGTCCGCCATCATTTCGCCAACGGCCTGGACGAGCTGTACGACCTGGAAAATGACCCGGGCGAAACCAAGAAC
>CAZFGM010000318.1:0-6820 GCA_964518515.1 uncultured Alcaligenaceae bacterium
AAAGATCAGCATGACGCCGTCCATGAAGGTGTCGAGGTGATAGGGGCCGAGCTGCACCAGGCGGAGGAACTGGTTGCCGAACAGGGTGCCCGAGGCGGTGTAGGTCTTCTTGTCCGTGGTCACCTCGGTGGCGATGAGGGTGCCGAAGTCGCCTTTCTTGGGGCTGAGCTGCTCGACGATGTCGATGCCGCGCTCGCGTGCCAGAAGGCCGGCGTTGACGATGTTGACGTTTTGGGCGAGGCGGAATTCCAAGAGGCCGGCGGTGAAGGCGGCGGTGATCAGCTTGGTATTGCGGCGGGCGACCTCGCCGCGGTACTGGAGCTGAGCTTTTCCAATCGCACCCTGGGCCATCTGCGCCTGCAAGAGTCCCAGGCGGTGGGCCATGTCCACGTACAGCCGCAGCTCTTCCAACTCGGTGCGATCGATGGCCGCCATGTTGACGGCGAAGCCGACGATTCCTTTTGTCAAGAAATCGACAAGGAGCTGGGCCGCTTCGAGGGCGACCGATTCCTGGGCCTCGGTGGTGCTGGCGCCGAGGTGCGGCGTGGTCACCACGTTCGGCAGCTTCAAGAGCGGGTGATCGGCGGGCGGCGGTTCCTGGACGAAGACGTCGAGCGCGGCCCCGGCGAGATGGCCCGATTTCAGAGCCTCGACCAGGTCCTCCTCGTTGATGATGCCGCCGCGGGCACAGTTGAGAACGCGAGCCCCTTTCTTCATCAGCGCCAGCTCTTTGGCGCCGAGAAGGTTCTTGGTCTCCGCCGTCAGCGGGGTGTGCACGGTGAGATAATCGCAGCGCGGCAAGAGGCTCGGCAGGTCGGGCATGCTCTCGATGCCGAGCTGCGCGGCGCGGTCGGGGGCCAGGAAAGGATCGTGGCCGATGACCTTCAAGTCCAGGCCGGCGGCGCGGCGGGCCACCTCCCGGCCGACGCGACCCAGGCCGACCACGCCCAGCGTCTTGCCGGCGAGCTGCGTGCCGACGAACTTGCCGCGTTCCCATTTGCCCTGGTGCACGCTGGCGTCGGCGGCGGGAATGAGCCGCGACAGGGCCATCATCATGGTAATGGTATGCTCGGCGGTCGAGACGGTGTTGCCGCCGGGCGTGTTCATGACGACGATGCCCTTGCGCGTGGCGGCGGCGACGTCGATGTTATCGACGCCGACGCCGGCGCGCACGATGGCCCGCAGCTTGCTGGGGTTTTCCAAAAGGTCCGCCGTGACTTTCGTGCCGCTGCGGACGATGACGCCGTCGGCGGCGCGCAGCGCCTCTTGCAGGGCGGCGCCGGTCAACCCGGGCCGGTTATCCACTTCCAGGCCGGCCTGCCTCAACAGGTCGAGACCACCGCTTTCAAGCTTGTCGCTGATGAGGACACGGGGCATAAGGTCAACCAAAAAAATGACCGAAATCACTTCAACCTTGCAGTCATCCGGGCTTACGGAGTAGACGACCTCAAGAGGTTCCACGGGAAGCTTACGAAACTTTCCATATTCCTCGCCCACCGTCGAAGCGCCATTTTTCATGATAATGCTTTTTTGGGATTATCGTCTAAAAGTTTTCCCATATTCGTGGGCGTCCCCTTGCCGGTCTGCAACCATTCCCTAATTCATCTTACCCGTCGTCAAGGCTTGGGGAAACAATCTTTGCCCCGCCATCCCTACCCGCGCCTTTGCCGGCGGCTTATCTGGCCGGTACGTCCCACTCACCAATGGTCCATCAATCCGGCAAGCGTAACGGCGGCCGGGCCGGCTGCGTACGCGTCCATTCTAAAACACAGGGAAAACCGCCATTTCCAATCACGCCCCGAAAACCTCGGGATGAAGAATTTCCGGGGTTTCTTAGGTACCCTGGACCACCCCGCGGCCTTGCCGAATTATGTGCAGGCTGGTTTTACTCGGTACAAGGAAGAGATGACGAAAAGGGATATTGCTAGGTGACAAATGGCACAAAGCAATCCAGCTCGCGCGGGCTGGAAGGCCGCTAATCGCCTTGTTGTTTCACGAAACCACAATGGCGTTTTCCAGGCGCACATTGGGAAGCATTTCCTGGACCCCTTGCTGGGCCAGTTGTTTGACATGATATGTGGCGGCCAAGCCGCGCAGGATGATCTTCTCCGGCATCAGGTCGATGGCCAGGTTGCGGACGCGGCGGCCGGTGCGGGCCAGGACATGGTCTTCCAGTTTTCGCAAGAGAGGGAAATCGATCATGGGTTCATTCCGTGAAGGGATTTCGAGGATTGCCTAATCTTTGGGCAGAGTTTGCAAGTTTTTTGGGTAAAATCTTGCTAAAATACCCCTCGAAACCGACCAATTGGGTAAAGTGCAATTCTTGGACCAAACCTCCCGCAGGGGTGATTTTTTGTTGAGGTCTCGAGGAGTCCGCCATGCGATTCGTATTACCCTTCGCCGTGATTCTGGGATTCGGTCCTACCCTCCGCGCGGGTCTTTACAATCCGGCGGAGCCTCTGGAAGGCTTGCTGCAACAGGAATTCAAGGATTTTCCCACCGCCTATCAGGAATATCAAAAATACCATCAGGTGTTGCAAGTTCTGCGCAAACTCAGCTGGGAAAAAGTGCCCCTCGCGGAGGAAAACCCGTTTCGCCTGCGCCATCTTTTGATGGGCGAATTCAAGATGGATCCGCGCAAGCTGGCGAAAGAATGGACTCCGGCCCAGGGGCTGAGCCTTGGCGCTTACCTGATTCGGCGGAAAAAGTTCCCCGAGGCGCGGAACCTTTTGGATACCTTGCGGCGGAACGATCCCAAGAATTTCCTTCTCTACGCCAACCTGGCGTCCGCGTATCAACCCACCCACCCGGAATCGAACCCGGCCAAGGCGAAAGACCCCGTTCAGGCTGCCAATGACTGCACCCAGGCCATCGATTATCTCAAAGACGCCCTGAAATTTTGGCCTGCCGACTGGGACAGCTTGAAGGCCCTGGAAAAAGGCAAATACCTGGCCGCGGTCGAGCAACTGGGATGGATCGATCTCCGGGAATCGTTTTATCGAAAAATGGAAAGCAACCATTTGAAACTTCTCGAAATGCGGCGCAAGGAGCTTTTCCGCGCCCGCAAAGACAAGCCCCGCGAGGACGACCAGAAGGTCGATGCCCTGTTTGGCGATCTGGTGTTTGTCGGGGACGGCGGCGAGTTTGAGCCGGGCAAACTGTCCGACAAGGAGCGCAAGAAACTGCCGCGCGGCGGCGCTGGCGAAGCGCTGGCCATTGTCCAGCAGCTCTTGCTGTGGCTGCCCGACGACCCGCGCCTGCTCTGGCTTTTGGCCGAACTGTACAACGCCGAAGGCCATGTGGTGCCGGCCCAGGAAATCTTCGAAGCCCTGGCCGGCTTATCCAGCACCATTCACTACCGCCCGCGCCAGCTCAAGCTGCACCGCCAGATCCTGAATGAATATTTGAAAGCCCATCCGGAAGAATACCAGAAAATCAAAGGGAAAGAGGCGGGACCAGAGGAGAAACCTGGCTTTCCCTGGAAAATTCTGGCCGTCGGGATGGCCAGCGGGGCCGTGGTGATGCTGTTTTTGCTGTGGCAAATCGGCGAAATCCGCCGCCGGCGCTGGCACCGGGCCGCCGCGGCGCTGGCCGGTCCGAAAAGCGCCGCCATCGCCCCGACTTCTTCCGGACCACACGAGCAACGGATCACGACCGTTCCCCCCGAGCAACGGTTCGAACCGGGTTCCGGGCCTTAGCTTAGAAATCATCCGAAAACGGGTAGCCGCAGGCTTCAGCCTGGGGAAAATCCGCGCCCTAAAGGGTGCGGCTACCGTTTTCGGACCGGGAAAGTGCATGATCCACTCCCAACTTTCGTTCCTGGACAGCGGGGCGCGGCGCAGAATTCCCCTGCTGGTGAAACTGCTCTACACGGCGTTCGTCGCCGTGCTGGTGCCCTTTTACTGGCAATCCTACGGCCCGACGAACTTCCTGTATTTTTGCGACGTGGCCTTGCTCATCACGGTACCGGCCCTGTGGCTGGAAAGCCCACTCCTGGCTTCGGCGCCTCTGGTGGGAATCCTGCTGCCGCAGCTTTTGTGGATGGTGGATTTCCTGGCCGAAGCGTGTGGCTACACCTTGACCGGCACCACCGCTTACATGTTTAACGAAACCATTCCGCGGTTCACGCGCGGTCTGTCGTTTTTTCACTTCTGGCTGCCGATTTTCCTGGTCTGGCTGGTGGTCCGCCTGGGCTACGATGGTCGGGCCTTTATCTTGTGGACCGTGTTGGCCTGGATAATTCTAGCGGTCTGTTACTTTTTCCTGCCCGGCCCCGATCCCGCTCGACCCAAGAATTTGCCGGTCAACATCAATTACGTATTTGGCTTCAGCGACGATAAACCGCAGGACTTGATGGATTCGGACCTGTATTTCACCTTGTTGATGGTGTTCTTCCCGGTGGGGATCTTCTTGCCCACGCATTTGCTGCTTGGCTGGTTGTGCCCGCGGGAAAAAAGGCCATGATCCTGCGGTGCGTGTTATTTCCCGGCTATGCCCGGCAAATTCATTTGCCCCGCCCTGTCCCTTGTCGTTAAACTAAACCTATTGCGTTACCCTTACCCTCTGCTGGTTAGGAGAAGAAAAGAAGCTTTCGACCGGTAAACTAACATCACCAACCCCGCGACGAGTCTTTGCGGGATTTGAACCCGAGGAACGCCAGGCATGAATACCATCGTCGTGGATGAAATGACGGTCGATATTCCGGAATGGGTGAGAGATTTCAAATCTTTTCGCCGTTGGGCCCATTCTCAGGAATTCCCCGAAACCGGGCGCATTTGTTACTTTCACGGAAAGGTGTGGGTGGACATGAGCCGGGAACAATTTTTTTCCCACAACCAAGCCAAGAATGAATATGGTTACGTAATAACCGGGCTGGTCAAAGCGGGAAAACGGGGACGCTATATCCCCGACGGCATGCTCCTCAGCAATGAACAAGCCCAATTAACGTCGCGCCCGGATGGGGCTTTTGTTTCCCTGGAAAGCTTTCAGACTGGCCGGGTCCGGCTGGTGGAAGCCGTCCTGGAAGGACATATTGAACTGGAGGGATCGCCGGACATGGTGCTGGAAGTCGTAAGCAAAAGTTCCGTCAAAAAAGACACAATTATCCTTCCCGAACTTTACTGGAAAGCGGGAATCGAGGAATACTGGCTGGTCGATGTCCGCGGCGAGCGGCTGCGGTTTGATATCTTCCGACATACACCGAATGGTTACCAAGCCACACGAAAACAGGGTGGCTGGGTCAAGTCGTCGGTATTCGGCAAATCGTTTCGTTTGCTCCGCCAATTCGATGACGAGGGCAATCCGGAGTACACCTTAGAAGTTCGTTGAGAGAAGGGGCAGGCAATATTCCCCCCCTGACCTCCAGGGCTCGAAGACTCGCCCTGGGGCTTGCAAAATCCGGGAATTTCCGCCGGCCCCGGCAAATTTATTTGCCCCGCCCTGTCCCTTGTCGTTAAACTAACCCATTGCATTTACTCTTACCCTCTGCTGGTCAGGAGACACGATCGTGAGCAAGAAAACGAATGTCAGCCGGCGGCGTTTTTTACAGGCCTCGGCGGCGACCACCGCCGCTGCCCTGACGCTGTCGGACGTTCCCTTTGTGCATGCCGACGGCAACGACGCCCTGCGCGTCGGCCTGATCGGCTGCGGCAATCGCGGCACAGGCGCCGCTACCCAGGCCCTCCGCGCCGACCGCAATGTCCGCCTGGTGGCCATGGGCGACGCCTTCCGCGACCGTCTCGATGGCAGCCTGGCGCAACTCCAGCAGGACCGGACCCTGGCCGGCAAGATCGACGTGCCGGCCGCGCGGCAGTTCGTCGGCTTCGACGCCTACCAGCAAGTCATTAATGCCGTGGACGTGGTGCTGTTGTGCACGCCGCCGCATTTCCGGCCGGCCCACATCCGCGCCGCCGTGCAGGCGGGCAAGCACATCTTTGCCGAGAAACCCGTGGCCGTCGATGCCCCCGGCGTCCGCGCCGTCCAGGCGGCCTGCGCCGATGCCCGCCGCCGCCGGCTGGCGGTCGTTTCCGGACTGTGCTGGCGCTACCACAACGGCAAGCGCCAGACCATGGCCCGCATTCACGACGGCGCCATCGGCGACATCGTCGCCATTCAATCCTCGTACAACACCGGCACGTTGTGGCATCGCCCACGCGAGCGCGGCTGGAGCGACATGGAATGGCAGATGCGCAACTGGCTGTATTTCACCTGGCTGTCCGGCGACTTCAACGTCGAGCAGCACATTCACAGCCTCGACAAGGTGGCCTGGGCCATGCGCAACCAGTATCCGGTCAAGGCCGTCGGCCTGGGCGGCCGGCAGGTTCGCACCGGCCCCGAGTTTGGCCACATCTTCGATCATCACGCCGTCGTCTACGAATTCGAGAACGGCGTCAAGTGCTTCAGCTACTGCCGGCAGCAAGCCGGTTGCAAGAACGAGGTCAACGACCACATCCTGGGCACTCAGGGCAAGTGCGACGTTATGCGCCATCGCATCACCGGCCGTAATCCATGGAATTACCCGGTGGCCCAGGAACGCCGCGATCCGGACATGTACCAGGCCGAGCACAACGCGCTGTTCGCCAGCATCCGCTCGGGCAACCCGATCAACGACGGCGAGTGGATGACCAAGAGCACGCTCATGGCCATCATGGGCCGGATGGCGACGTACACGGGTCAGGAAATCACCTGGGACCAGGCCATGCGGTCCACCGAGGACTTGACGCCGCGCCGCTACGCGTGGGGCGATTTGCCCGTGCCGGAGGTGGCCCGGCCGGGTGTGACCCGGTTTTCGTAAGCTGTTTAGCGGGGAGCCGGAGGCGAC
>CAZFGM010000318.1:6920-8229 GCA_964518515.1 uncultured Alcaligenaceae bacterium
AGTGCGGCTTCAAGCCATCCTCACGGAGGCGGGTGGGGACCTGTCGAATCGGCTCGCGGTGTTCGCCCTCCTGAATTTGGGCCTTATCGAGTCATTGACCAAGGGTCTGCTCAGTGCCAGCGACGCCGTACGGGATTTTTTTAACGCCGACAATTGCCTGTTCGTGCGTTAGCGGTTACGCCACAAGATGGACGATGAAATCATGAGTCGTGGTGTCCAACTTCCGGATCTGTTCGAGGCGTTGCCCGTTGAGGAGGCGCAGCGGGAGTTTCAGCACGAGTTGCAGGCCCTGCGCTCGCTGTGTTTCAAGTTGTTGCAACGAAGGCGGTCCGTGGCCTGAGGGGCCGGTCGGGCGTCACGCCGCCTTTCGAATTTTTGGATTTGGGAATTGTTTCGGATTTCGATATTCGGATTTCGGAATTTCCAGGATGGAGGTCACATGCCTTCTTCCACAACCCAACGCGGTCCGGCAAGCGTGGCGGAAGCGGCACGCCCGCCACGCGTCCTCATTGCCGACGACAATCCGCAAGGGGTCGAGCTTCTGGAAGCCTATCTCGCCGAGATGGATTGCGCGATCCAAACCGCCGCCGACGGCGAGGAAACGCTGCGCCATATCAACACCTGGCAACCGGACCTGATCCTCCTGGACATCATGATGCCCAAGATCAGCGGCTTCGAGGTGTGCAAGCGGTTGCGGGCCAATCCGGCCACGCGCGACATCGTGGTCCTCATGATCACCGCCCTCGATCAGCCCAGCGACATCGATCGCGCGGTGGAGGCGGGAACCAACGATTTCCTGACCAAGCCGATCAACAAGACCGAATTGCTTCTGCGGGTGCGGTCGGGCCTGGAAAGCCGCCGCTATAAGGAACAACTCGCCCAGGCCATCGCCTATATCGAAGGGGTGGAACGTCCGCATTCGTGAAAGAAGAATTTTCAATTGCCAATTACCAATTGCCAATTGAAAATTGGCTTCCATCCCTCGCGATTCGCAAATTTGAAATTGGCAATTGGCATTTGGCAATTGGCAATAGCCAGGAAAACCTTGGGGGGGGTTGAAATGGTGCATAACCTCGCGTTTAGCCGCCGCCAGCTTTTGCACCTGGGCGGCGGGGGTTATTTGGGCCTGAATCTGGGTGGTCTGTTGCGCGCCCAGGCGGCGCTGGCCGAAACGCCGACCTCCACCAGCCAGGCCAGGATCAACGCCTGCATCCTGATCTTCTACTATGGCGGCCCGAGCCACCTCGATACTTTCGATATGAAACCGCTCGCCCCCGCCGAGGTGCGCGGCGAGTTTCGGCCCATCGCC
>CAZFGM010000319.1:0-8183 GCA_964518515.1 uncultured Alcaligenaceae bacterium
ACGGTCAAAAACTGCGTATGCGAGAGCAGTTCTCAAGAGTTCAGGGGAACGGAGCCGGCGAATTGCAGAATGATGGTCCATTGCTGGTTTCCTCCTTGAATCGCTAATGACATCGGACGAAAGAAGGCAATAGAAAAGTAAAATTACTGGTTACATCTTCCAATTCATGTTATGGAATACTGAACGAATGTCAAGTTGAAAATTCAGTTCAGCCGGGGGCCAAGCCAGTCGCTGGGGCTGGAGGGGGTTTTGTATTCGATCGCGTGTAAAAAAGAATCGATCCGCCCTTTGGCGACCGTGAATTCGGCTTGCCCTGGAGCCGAATGCCCGTCTCTTTTTCGAGGAATGCCAGATACCATTCGACCTCGATGCGGATTTCCTCTTCCTTGTCGGCCAGGGCGGCGGCGTGGCCCACCTGCTGGGCGAACTCGGCGGCCTTCTTGCCGATCAATTGCGTCTGGGGCATGGCCCGTTCCTTGATGAAGTATAATTTCCTTGTTAGCGGAAAGGCGGCCGGAGTTCAAGGATCAAGAAGGCGGAAATCGTCACCAAGGCGGGCACCCTCCAGCGGATCAGGCCATCAAGGAGACGGCGTCCAGGATGAAAAGACGCTTTGCAGCCTCCTAACGCCGCCGGGTCGTCATCGACCCGCTGGCGGCGCGGCCGCTCGCCTTAGCGGATAGGCCCGTAGCCGGAGGCCACGCAGACGACCACGCGGGCGCCGGTGGTCCGTTGGCGGCACTCGTTGAGGGCCCGCTGCCGGGCGTACGAAGTGCTGGCGCCGTCGCCCCAGGACCAGCCCACGCCCCAGGTGGACTTGTCGTTGCCCAGGGCCAGGGCGCAGAAACCGTTGTTCACCCAGCAGACGATGCGGGCATCGGCCGCCTTGCAGGAGTTCAGGGCCAGACGTCTTCTTTAATTTGAGGTCGGCGACGTAGGTTTCCTTTTGCCACTTGGTAACCCAGGCCGTTCGCATGTAAAGCCTCCATTTCAGCGCAGACCATTTTGAATTTGAAATTCAGAAAGCCGACCTTTTCCTTTTCCTCCTTTCCCTTCTCCTTCTCTTTCTCTTTCTCCTTCTCTTTCTCTTTTTCTTTCTCTTTCTCCTTCTCCGGTTCTTTCTCGGTGGGTGGTTTTTTCTTGAACTCGGTGGGCAAGGCTTGCAGCGTCTTGGTCACCTTCGGCTGGACGTTGTCCTTGGGATGCAGGCACAAAATCTGGCCGTCGTGGCTGGCGAAAAACATGCGGTCGGTCAGGTCGTTGCTGATGGGAATGACGTAGCCGCTGGTGTCGAACTTGGCCAGCTCGGTGCCGCGGGCGTAATCCAGGACGTACAGCTGGCCGAGGCGATCGACGGCGTACACGTATTTGAAGTTGGTGGACAGAAAACGCTGGGCGATGCGGCTCTTCCATTTTTCCCGACCCGTCAGGCGATCGAGACAGACCATGCCCTGGCGTTCGGGAGTGACGTAGACGTCGTGGTCGGTGGCTTCGGGTTTTTGCAGGATGGGCGAGCCGCTGAGGTAGCGCCACAAGAGCCGGCCGTTGGTGATGTTCAGGGCGTACAGGGTCGCGTCTTCACAAGGCACGTAGGCAATTTCGCCGTGCACGGCCATGGCCCCGGCCACGCCCTTGTTGAACTTGTAATCGAACAACAGCAGGCGCTCGTATTTGTTCATCGACAGAAACGTTCCATCTGAGGCAATGACGGCAACACGGTTAGGGGACAACAGAGGCACTTGCAGAAAATGGTAATCGGGCGTCAGGTAGCTCCACAAGAACTCGGGCGTCAAATACTCCTGCAAGCGGGCGCGGGCGGCGACATCGTCGAGGTTGATTTTCTGCTTGAACTTGTCGGCCAGGTCGAAGCGCGGCAGTTTGTAAGCGACGATGCGGTTGTCCATGGCCACGTACACATTGGGATTAATGCCCCCGGCTTCCTTGTACCCCAGTTCCTCATCCGCCACCGGCGTGGTGCTGGGCACGCCGACCATGGCAAAGCCGAAGATTTGTTGCTTGCTGTCCTTGTCGAAATAGTAGACGCGCTGCAAGCCGCTGGCCCGGCTCAGGACAAACATGAATTCGCGCCGGCTGGCGAAGAGGGAGCTGGAATTAAAAGCCACCGGCTGGCTCGGCCAATAGGCCTGGCCGACGTCGGTGCGCCAGAGCTGGTCGCCGGTCTCGCCGTCGAGCAGGATGACCGAGCCGTAATAGGTCTGCACGACGATTTGCAGCGAACCCTTGTTGTGGTTTTTGCCCGGGATGATCTGGATGCTGCGGAGTCCATCGCGCTGGCCTTCGGTGCGAATGCGGGCGCGCCAGGCCATGGTCAGGTTGAGGCGATCCAGCACCGCGCGCGAGGGCGGCCGCGGCGTCGTGTACAGGCGGATGTTGTCCTGGCTCACTGCCGTCGCCACCAGTACAAGCCCTACAATCGCTGCCAGCAGTTTTTTCATGGCCGACCTCACGCGGAAGAAAGGAACCGTTCACCGGTGGAATGCCTCGTAGGACAGGTTTGCAACCTGTCACTTCGTTGTCCGGACAGGTTAAAAAACCTGTCCTACGTGACCCGCCCATGACTTTCCCCCATGGCAGACGCTCCACGGGAAAGAGGGGGTGAACGGTTTCGGAAACTTTAGTTTACCACGGGGCGTTTGCTTGTCCCAGGTCCTTTGCTAGTTTTGCTGTTGCGCCGCGCGGTTCTTGCCGGTTTCAGGAAAGGATTCGGCCCTGGAGAACCGCCATGCTTTTCGCTTACGTAAATGTTGGGCCCTTTTTGATCGGCGGCCTTCTGGTCCTGGGCCTGGGGGCGGGCGCGGCCTTGGCCGGCTTGGTGGTTATCCTGGGCCAGCTGAGCGGCCGTGGTTCCTGGACGCGCTTTGGCCGCGGTTTCTGGATCTGGACCGCCCGGCTTGGCACCGTGTTGATTGTGCTGTACGTGGCGTGGTTTCTCCTGGCGATAGGGGCGGCAGTTGTGGAAAGATTCTTTTCGCTTACGTGAATGGGCTTTGCAACGAATTAGTAGGTCGGGCTTTCCAGCCCGACCTGAACCGCCCAAGCTCAATGAATCTGGGCAAGGGACGTCGGCCTGGAAAGGCCGACCTACAATTGCGTTGCAAAGCCTACGTGAATGTTGGGCCCTTTTTGATCGGCGGCCTTCTGGTCTGAGCCTGGGGGCGGGCGCGGCCTTGGCCGGCTTGGTGGTTATCCTGGGCCAGCTGAGCGGCCGGGATCTGGTCCTCGCCACCTGGTGGGCCCAGGCCGGCACGTTGAAACTTGGCCAGGACCTTCGCCTGCAATTGCTGGACGGCTTGTCCCCGACGGGCGAACCGGTCGGCGTGCGCTTGGTGTCGCGCAAGAACCTGGGCACTTACGGCTCGGGTTGCACCCTGATGATCGTCGAAGGACTGAAAAGCAAACAAGAAGCAATGGTGCGCGGCTGGTCGGAGGGCAAGGTGGTGCGAGCCAGGGGCTTGAGGTTCTTGGGCCGGAAGGGATTGCGAAACTGCTGGCCCAAACACGCATTTCGACGCGCCTGAGCATGTTTCTTTCCTATCAATCCGCATACTTCTCCGGCAACCCCGCCGCAATTCGCACCGTCTCCACGCTGACGCGGACCACCTGGCCGACGAGGCGGACGATGTATTCCTCGTCGTCCTCCCGGTTCGGGTCGGAGCGGATGCCGCTGCGCTTGTCCTCCTTGACCTGGTACTGATCGACGACCCACTCCAGGGCGCTGCGGTTGCCAAGGCGATAATGAAACGTCTCGGGCGGGATGCCGGCCAGGGTCAGCGACTTGTTGACGTGCAGGTTCTTCTTCCCCGCATCGAGCCGCATCTTGTCCTCGACGCGGTACGATAGCGGCACGCCTTCGGTCTCGATGAACTTGAGCGGATACGGCTCCAGCTTTTCATAGTCCAGGTGCAGCCGGGCCAGCTCTTTGCCGGCCTTGGCGAAGGCGCAGAAATCCGGCGCCAACGGAATCCGCGGCAGCTCGCGCTTCAGGTTGTCGGCGAACTTCGTGCGATAGCCGGGATGGTGCAGGATGCCGTAGACGTAATAGAAGATGTCCCACTTGCCGAGCTTCTTGTCCTTGTAGTGCGCGCGGAACTGGTCCAGTGCCCAGTCGGTGATATTCTCGCGGCGGTTCGTGCCGTTTTCGTCGTACATGTACAACGGGAAGCACTGCGCCGAGGCCCCGCCTCCGACGACATGCAAATCGACGAGCCCTTGGAACATGAAGGTCATGAACGGCTTCTCTGAGCCCAAGTCGGTCAAGGCCATAACGCGGTTTTCAACCTCAGACTCAGTCGTCGGGAGAATCTGCGGGAAAACGTATACCTCCTCGTTCAAGATCCGATCGAAAAAAAGGTAGCGTTTACAGAACGGCCGGTACAAACACGTTCTGATTTTCCCGTCGTCGTATTCGCCGTAATTGCCGCGCTTCAAGTCCAATTTTAAATCACGGCTCCATTTGATCTTGTCGTACCGCACGAAATTGTCGACGTTGATTGGACTGGTCGTTCGTTTAAGCCGGTCAACTTCCCCGTTGTACTCGTCGATAAAAGTCTTCACCCGCCTAATGAGCGGTTCTTTGTGGAAGTCGTAAACAACCTCATCACGGCAGGTCGCAACTCCGCGCCCGTATGACTTGAAGATCGTCTCAGGATTGGCATCGTTGGCAGATTTGGCTTCTTTGTCGCCAATGGGAGTAAAAGAAGTGAATTCCTGACCATGTTCCAACCTCAACCAGGTGTGGCGGCTGTCGGGAATGAGTTCTTGCCATGAGACTTGGCTGATATCACCGAGCTTGGCGAGCCAGGCAAGCTTTTCCTCCCTTCGCAAGAGTTTATCCACCCGCGTGAAATAAAGACGGCGATCCTTGTGCTTGGCGCAACGCACCGCGACTGTGATCCCCACACCCACTTGGATCCCGAAAACGTTGTAGGTCGTCCCGGCCAGCTTGGGATTGTGGCGCACATTGCCCTCCAGGTGAAGGTGGTAAAGTCTGCTGAAGTCCTGGAGCAGATGTTTGCGCATGCCATCAAACGCGACTTGATCGACCAAGCTGTTGTTGCTCACGAAGCAAACAATTCCGTCGCGGCCTTGTAGCCGATCGACGGCCCAGCGAAAGAATTTGACGTAGGGATCCCACAGGGAGTTCTTGTTGGTTGCCCTCGAATCCTTGGCATAGGTTTCCCGGACGCGTTTTTCGATGACCGGGTACTTGCGGTTCTTGTTGTTGTCATTCTCGTCAAGCTGCCAGGCGTTGTAAGGAGGATTGCCAATGACAACGGTGATGGGGGTTTTTTTCTGTCGGTCAACGCGGACTGTGTTGGCCTCGGTCAAGTACACGTACAAAGAATGCTTTTCTTTGGCCATGTCCAGGGTATCGACAAAACACATTCCCTCAAACGCCTCGTATTGCTCCGTGATCTCGTAGTACGCATGTTCAATGTTCAGCGTCGCGATGTAATAGGGCAGCAACATCACCTCATTGGCAAACAGCTGCTCCCGGTACACGCGCGGCAGGTCGCGTTTGGGGACGCGGCGGATGAGGTTGACGATGAAGTTGCCGGTGCCGGTGCAGGGATCGAGGATGTTGACGCCGGGCGAGCCGAGGGTCAGGCCGAACTCGGTCTTGACGACCTCTTCGACAGAGGCGCACATGAAATCGACGATGGGCTGGGGCGTGTAGACAATGCCGTGGGTATCGGCGACCTTGACCGAGTAGCCCTGGAAGAAGCGCTCGTAAACGGTGTTGAGGAAGTGCTGCTTCTCGTTGAAATCCTCCAGGGTGTGGGCGGCGTCTTCGATGGCCCGGTAAAAGCGGTCGAGCGACTTGAGGAAGTCGTCCCGGTTGAAATGCAGGCTGACCAGGGCGTCGATGACCTTTTCCACCTCGGCGGCGATGACGTTGCGCCTTTTGAAATCAGGGTTGTCGAAAATCTTGCGAATGAGCCGCTCGGTCAAGAGGTGCTGCACCAGCATTTCATCGACGGCGGCCTGGCTGATGTTCGGGTTTAGCGTCTTCTGGCACAGGACGAAGAACTCGTTGAAGGCGGTTTGGAATTTCTTGTTCTTTTGGTGGGCCTGCTTGATGATCTCCACCAGCCGGCCGGCCAGCTCCGGCACCCGGGTTTTGAACTCCTCGACCGCGTGGTGGAAATTGTCGATTTCCGGCTCGGTCCAGGTGAAGAATTCGTTGAGGAGGGCGGCGAGCTGCTTGGGGTCGGTCAGGTCGAAGCGGCCGCGCTCGACGCCGCCCTGGAACAAGACCGCCTGGCGGGTGTCCTCGAAAATGGTGTTGCTGGTCGGGTAGCCCTTGGCCATTTTCTTGCTGATTTCCTGGTCCAGATCATTGTCGGTATCCTTGGCTTCCCAGAAGCCGCAGCGGGTGTTGAAAAGATCGCGCAGGGTACCGTCAGGGGCGATATGCGTCTTGCCGATTTTGAGTGTTTGCTTGGGGATGAGCTGCCAGCCGCGCTGGCGGGCGGCGGCGTCGAGCAGGCGCTGAAAGGCGGTCTCCAGGGCGCCTTCGTGCTTGACGTGGTGGGCGCGGTATTCTTCCAGGGACTGGTAGTATTGCTTTATCGCCTTGTGGGCCGGCTTGAGGACGATAGTTTGGGACATAGCGAGGTAGTACGGTTTTCAAAGGGATGGGCAATGTTTGGGTAGACGATAGCTTGAAATCAGCTCTTTCGCAAGGTAGAACGCCAGCGAATAGTTTCAATTGGCAATTGAATCGTGCCCCGGCGGCTACAGGATCATGGAATGCGCGGATCGCGACAGGTTTGCTCGTAGCTCTCCTCCAATTCAAGCGGCACGGCCAGGTTGTCGGTGAGCCACGTCCGACGTTTCTTGGCAAATCCCGGCCTTGTGGGGAGGAATGGCCGGGTCCAGGAGGCCGTGATCTTGGGGAGGATTTCCAGGGTACCCCGTGTGCGCGTCGGTGACGCGAGTGGGGGGAAATTTTACCTAATTAATTTCTTATCTTTCTGTGCTTTAGGTAATCGCCCACTCGCGTCACCATATCATTTCTGTTGGCGTGAGTGGTCTCTGGTTGAAGCCTGGGCTTTTTTGACCAAAGGTCCGTGGAAAGATTTCGATTCATTCCCTGAAATCTTTCAAACCGCGTTTCCCGGCAAAGAATCGGTTGAGCACCGCCGCACAGCGGTCGGCCAGGACGCCGGCCACGACCTGGGCGCGGTGGTTCAGGCGCGGATCGCTGGTGATCTGGAACAGGCTATGGCAAGCTCCTGCCTTGGGATCGTCGCAGCCGTAGACGACGGTCGGCACCCGCGCCAGGACAATGGCGCCGGCGCACATCGGGCACGGCTCCAACGTCACGTACAGGATGCAGTTTTCCAGCCGCCAGGAAGCGAGAGCCGAGGCCGCCTGCGTGATGGCGATCATTTCGGCGTGAGCGGTGGGGTCCTTCAACAGCTCGCGCTGATTGTGGGCCCGGCCGATGACCCCTTTGTCCAAAGAAACAATCACGCAACCGACGGGAACTTCCTCCTCAGCGGCGGCTGCCGCCGCTTCATCCAGGGCCATTTCCATGTGCTCCAGATGGAACGGATGGCGCGGATCGGTCAGGGGCAGATCGAAGGGAGACCAGTGCAAATGGACCTCCAGATCCGGAGCAGCCATGGGGTATTGGATGCCGGTTATTCACCCCATTCCCGCCGGGCCACAATCGGCCAGACCGCCTCCACCTTGTTGCCGCGCACGGCGTACAGGCGGTCGTAGAGGTTCGTCGTCGGATCGCAGTGCGGCACGATGAACTCGAGTCGGTCGCCCAGGCGCGGCAGGGCGGCGCCCTTGTCGGCCGTCAGGGCGCCGAACTCGTCGCCGGCGAAATTATAGGAAAGACCTTTCCAGCCTTTGGCCTGAGCACGATAAGGCACGGTCGAATCGAGGGCCTTGGAGCCCGCGTCCACGGTCACGCGATCGGCATGGGTGACGCTGACGACGGTGGTGAGCACGGTCAGGCTCGGTTGATAATCGGCATACACCGCGGGGTCCTTCTGGCCGCCGATGCGGCGGTAATCGACGTCCATGAAGATAAACGAGCCGACTTGCAGCTCGGTGACGCCGGCGATGGCGCTATCGATGTTATAGGTGACGGTGTTGCCGCAGGAGAGGATGTCCGCGGTCAGGCCGGCCTTGGCGAACAGGTC
>CAZFGM010000320.1:0-8150 GCA_964518515.1 uncultured Alcaligenaceae bacterium
GTTTTTTTCCCCGGAACTTGAAGCCTTTTCCAGAGTAACCACGGGACTAGACGACCGGATGACAAGATGACCGGATGACGAAGGCAAATAAAAGCCGTAATTCAAGGGTTTTGGAGAAAAAATTCCGATCAGGAAAGTCCTCCTTTCACCTGGTCCTCCCTTCATCCTTTCATCCTGTCATCCCAAATCGGTTCGCCTTGATTTCACCGGCGGCCTGGGGTAGAACCACCGCTCCTTCGGGTAAGCGGGGTATTTGTCGTGCGGCCCGCCGCGGAAACGGGCCGGGCCCGGCGATCTGGAAGAGGAGACCAAATCGTGAAAAAGCTAATGGCAGTCGTGGCGGGTTTGGCGGCGGTAACCGGATTGGCGCTCGCCGGCCGGCTCTGGGCCCAGCCGGCGCCGGCCGGCGGCCAGGCACCCCAGCAAACGCGCGTCGCCTTCGTCAACATCGCCAAGGTGTTTCAGGATTACAAAAAGGCCCAGTTCTTCAGAAAGGAAATGGAAATCCTCACCGAGCCCAAGAAGAAGGACCGGGACAAACTCATCAAGGCCATTCAGGAATGGCAAGAATACCTGAAAAAAGTCGGCGACCCAAAATCCACCCAGTACGACGCCCGCAAAAAAGATGAAGCGGAAAATACCCTTCGGCAAATTCAGCGCTCCATTGAAGACCTCGACCTGGAAATGCGGAAAATGCTTAGCCAGCGGAACGAGCAGCAATTCGTGCAGCTCTACAAGGAGTTGAACGACGCGGTGCAGCGCCATGCCGCCGCTCACAATTACCAGGCCATTTTCGCCTACGCCGAGCCGACCCAGGGCGATCCGTTGAGCGCCCCGAACATCGGCCGCAAGGTGCAGGGCCTGGAAATAGGCGGTTGCGTCGGCGCCCTGTACGTGGCCCCGGGCCTGGACATCTCGCCGGCCATTGTGGACACGCTCAACCGCAGTTACACCGGCCCCGATACGCCGAACATCCACCCTACCGGGTTGCAGAAGTAAGGGGACCAAGCCCGCAGGCGCGTCTTCGAGCCTGCGGTTTTTTTGGCCCATGTACCTCGCGCAGGATCTTGGCCGGCGTTACTCCGCAGGCTCAAAGACGCGCCTGCGGTCTTGAATTTTTTTTAAACCAGGAGACCAACCGTGAAGAAATTCGCCGTGATCCCGGCGGTACTGGCCAGCGCGGCGGCGGTGTTCGTTGGCGCGCGCCTTGGCGCCCAGCCGGTCACCGGCCAGCCCCCGGCGGATACGCGCCTGGTGGGGACCGGGCCGGGCCAGGCGCAGCCGCAGACGCGCGTCGCCTTTGTCAATGTCGCCCGTGTGTTTCATGATTATGACAAGGCCAAGTTCTACAAAACCCAGACCGAGAAAGCCATCGAACCCAAGCGCCTGTCCCGCGAAAAACTGGCCAAGGAAATTGTCCTGTGGAAACAGAGCATGACCGATCCCAAGTTCGATCCCAAGAACAAAGATTGGTATAACAAGGCCATCGTCAAGAACCAGCGCGACATCGAGGACCTCGATCGCGAAATGCGGCACCTGCTCAACCAAGAGAACGAGCAGCAGTTCGTCCAGCTTTACAAGGAGCTGAACGACGCCGTGCGGCACTACGCCCAGGCCCACAACTTCCAGGTCGTGCTGGCCCACGTCGAGCCGATCCAGGGCGACCCGTTCAACATTATCAACATTGTGCGGAAGTTGCAGGGCATGGAAATGGGCGGCACGGTGACGGCCCTGCACGTGACGGGCGGCCTGGACATTTCGGCCAACATCGTCGCCGCCCTCAATCAGAGCTACCGCGCCGCCGGCGGCGCCGTCGTGCCGGCTACACCGGCGGCGACCCCGAAGAAATAAACCACGGGGCCGGAGGCTGGTGTGAGCGTGTGGAGAATTCGTTTAGCGGCGAGCCGGAGGCGAGCAGGCCACGAGCGCTCGCCTCCGGCTCGCCGCTAAACGACCTCTCACCGCCCCTATTGTAAAGGGGTGCAATCGGCCCCTACCAAGGATTTTCAGGGAAAAAGGGCCGTGTTTTCGAGGGAAAGTCGATTACTTCGACCATTGTCCCCTGCTGCAAATGGGCGCTGAGCGGAAAATCCTGGAAAAAACAATGAAAACCGCCCCATAAATTCATGGTGGGGGCCGACTGCACCCTTGTAAAGGATCCGGAACGGTGAGAAGCCAGCATTTTCGCTATCAGCAGACCCTGGCCCAGCCGGCGGACATCGCGGGCACCGGTTTCCTGACCGGCGCCTGGGTTCGCCTCCGCTTCGTGCCGGCGCCGGTATCCACCGGGGTCGTTTTCGTGCGCGGCGACCTGGGGCCGGGCGCCCTGGTGCCCGCCCGCGTCGAGCACGTGACCGGCACGCAGCGGCGCACCACGCTGGGCACGCCGCCGATTTCGGTCAATCTGGTCGAGCACGTTCTGGCCGCCCTGGCCGGCTTGCACATCGATAATTGTTACGTCGAGGTGAACGGCCCCGAGCCGCCCGGCCTGGATGGCTCGGCCCGGGGATTCGTGGAAGTTCTCCGCGCCGCCGGGGTGCGCCTGCAACCGGCACGCCGGCCGATCTGGTCGGTGACCGAGCCGGTTAGCGTCCGTCACCAGGGGGCCACGCTGACTTTGCACCCCGCCGACGAGCCCGCTCTGAAAATCAGTTACCATTTGGATTACGGCCCCTGGTCGCCCATTCCTCCCCAGCGGCATACCCAGGTCCTCACCCCCGAGACCTTTGCCAACGAGCTGGCCGGCTGCCGCACCTTCCTCCTGGAGAGCGAGGCCCAGGAGCTGAAACGCCAGGGCTTGGGAGTAAACACCCAGGTCAGCGATTTGCTGGTCTTCGGTCCGCACGGCCCCATCGGCAATACGCTGCGCTACGCCGACGAGCCGGCCCGCCACAAGGTCCTTGACCTGGTCGGTGACCTGTCCCTTCTGGGGCACGATATCCACGGCCACGTCGTGGCCTATCGTTCGGGCCATCCGCTCAACGTGGAGCTGGTTCGCGCCCTGGCTCGCCAACTGCCGGCCGTGGCGGAAATTCGACGGACGGCCTGACCGAACAAGTCCGCGGGCGAGTCTTCGAGCCCGCGGGGTTTTCTCCGTCACGCCACAGGCTCGAAGACTCGCCTGTAGGCTTGCAATGCCAAAGCATGACGCGATTACGCATGGCGGTCATCGGCGTGGGGCACCTGGGCAAGGAACACGCCCGCATTCTGGCCGGTCTGCCCGACGTCGAGCTGGTAGGCGTGGCCGACGTCAACGACGAGCAGGCCCAGGCCGTCGCCCGCCGCTGCGGCTGCCAGGCCTATTGCGATTTCTGGCCGCTTCTCAACCTGATCGATGCCGCTTGCATCGTCGTGCCGACCAGTCAGCATCGGGCCGTGGCCGGGGAATTTCTCGGGCGCGGCCTGCCGGTCTTGGTGGAAAAACCCCTGGCCCCCACTGTCGCCGAAGCCCAGCAGCTCACCGAGTTGGCCGAAAAGAACGGCGCTCTCTTGCAGGTGGGCCACATCGAGCGATTCAATCCGGCCTTTGAAGATTTACAGCGTCGGCCCATGCAGCCCAAATTCATTCGCTGTGAACGGCTCGGCCCTTTCAGCGGCCGTTCGACCGATATCGGCGTCGTCCTCGATTTGATGATTCACGATCTCGATCTACTCCTGGCCCTGGTGCCATCGCCGGTGCGCTGGGTCGAGGCTCTTGGCATGAGTGTCTTTGGCGGCCAGGAAGACATCGCCCACGCGCGGCTGCATTTTGCCAACGGTTGCGTGGCCGAGGTGACGGCCAGCCGGGCCCATGCGGCGCCCAGCCGGCGCATGCAAATTTGGTCGCCGGAAGGCTTCGCCGAGGTGGATTTCGCCGGCCGGCGCTTGACCCTGCTGCAGCCGGCCGAG
The DNA here is from genome assembly GCA_964518515.1 of uncultured Alcaligenaceae bacterium. GTDB lineage: Bacteria > Planctomycetota > Planctomycetia > Gemmatales > Gemmataceae > CAZFGM01. The sequence continues at coordinate 3,889 of CAZFGM010000320.1, forward strand.
CACGTTCGCCGCCACGGTCTGGATCCCGCCCAGCTCGATCCGGCCGCGCGCGCCCGCCTGCGGGACGAATTGATTGGCCGGCACCTGGAGTTATTCGAACAGGACGGGCAAAGCCAGGACCAATTAACCTGCGAATTGAAACACTTCGTGCATTGCGTACAAACCGGGGCCAATCCGCGCGTCGGCGGCGCCGACGCCTGCGCCGCTCTTGTCCTGGCCGAACGCGTGTTGCGCTCGCTGCAGACCCATCCGTGGGAAGGTCGCGCTGGTGGCTTGAAGGGCCCCCACCAGATGCCCGCTCCGCTGGGAAGCTTGTTCCCGTCCCTTTCTCAGAATGAGGCCGCTTGATAGAAGAAACGTTCACCCGGCTGCGTGAAGAAAGCTCGCTCGGCGGTTTCGCGTCGATAGAATCTCCAGCGGCGACTTGTCAGCCTGGCTGCGTGAACGAACCTCGCTCGGCGGTTTCGCGTCGATAGAATCTCCAGCAGCGACTTTGTCCCACCTGGCTGCGTGAACGAAGCTCGCTCGGCGGTTTCGCGTCGATAGAATTCCCCACAGCGACTTTGTCCGCCCGGTCGCGTGAACGAAGCTCGCTCGGCGGTTTCGCGTCGATAGAATCCCACCGAGGACCCCATGGTTGCCGCCTATCATCTCATCTGGTCCATCTACGGCTGGTGGCTGCCGAACGACCCACGCGGCAGTTCGTCTCATAAGATCCGCCAGGACATCCTCAAAGAACTGGGTGAGTTGCACTACGGCCGCAAGAAGATCCAACCCACGTCGCACATGCTCCGGGAGTTCTACGAGAAAGCCAGGGATCTTCTCTACCATGAACTTCTGATATTCTCGGATGAGGAAATTCTCCTCCTCGGCGCCGCGTTCGCGGCGACGATACGAAAGCATCGCTACACTTGCTACGCGTGCGCCATCATGCCCGATCACACCCACCTGTTGATCCGCAAGCATCGTGATTTTGCCGAACACATGATCGGGCACTTCCAAGACGAAAGCCGGGCGATGCTCATCCAAAAGCAGCGCCGCAAGACGACCCATCCCGTCTGGGGTGGCTGCGGCTGGAAGGTTTACCTTGAAACGTGCGATGACATCGAGCGAACGGTTCGCTACATCGAAGACAATCCGGACAAGGCAAAGCGCCCGCCGCAGTCGTGGCCGTTCGTGAAACGGTATGATGGGTGGTTGCCTGGAGGACGAATGAAGAGCTAAATTGCCGCGAAACCGGCGAGCGCGCTTCGTTCACGCCGCGGAGTGGACAAGATGCGGAGTGGACAAGATGCTGCTTGCGATTCTATCGACGCGAAACCGCCGAGCGAGCTTCATTCACGCAGCCGGCCGGACAAGTCACTGCTTGCGATTCTATCGACGCAAACCGCCGAACGAGCTTCGTTTACGCAGCCGGGGGGGACAAGTCATTGCTCGGGATTCCCCAGCGCCGCCGGGCGATCAGCGCTGCCACGTATCCTCCTTTAAAACCACTATCGATATTGACCACCACGACATTGGCGGCACAGCTATTAAGCATGGTCAACAACGGGGCCAGGCCGGAAAAGGCGGCGCCGTAGCCGACGCTGGTGGGCACGGCGATGACCGGGCAATCGACCAGGCCGCCGACGACACTGGGCAAGGCGCCGTCCATGCCGGCGACGACGACGATGACGTCGGCGCCGTGGAATTGCTCCTTGTGGCGGAGCAGGCGGTGGATGCCGGCGACGCCGACGTCCGCCAACAGCGTGGTGCCGCAGCCCAGGGCCTGGACCGTCACGACCGCTTCGCGGGCCACGGGCAAATCGCTGGTCCCCGCCGTAAGGACCACCACCATGCCGACCGGCGGCGCGGGCGGCCGGGCCGGCAGCCAGAAGGTGCGAGCCACACGGTCCTGTTGGGCCATCGGAAACAGCCGACCCAGGGCGGCGGCCTGATCGTCGTTGACGCGCGTGGCCAGGCAATCCTGGCCCGCTTCGACCAGCTTGCCGACCACGGCCTCGATCCAGGCGCACGCTTTGCCTTCGCAGAAAATCACTTCGGGAAAACCGCAGCGCTGGCGGCGCTCGAGGTCCACGTGGGCGAAGCCGAGGTCCACGCCCGCAGGCGTCAACCGCGCCAGGGCCTCGTCGATACTCAAACCGCCGCCGCGAAGTTGTTCCAGCAGATTACGCAATTCCCCGGGTTGCATACGATCCTCACATCCTAACCAGATTTCTATTCCCCCAGGCAGGTTATCTTTGGCCAGATTCTTGACATATTTTCCGCGAGATTCCGATTGGTTTCAAGTTTTTCGCCGAAACATCCGATTTCTTCCTTACAGCCGAATTTATTTTCCCACGGGATGGTCCGTTCGGGCGGGAGGTGGAGGCATGGGCGCCGGAAGCTGGACGATGGCGTGCCTGTTGCTTCTGGGGCAAGTCCCCAGCGACGTGGTGGTGACCAACCAGCGCGGCCACAAGATTCCCCTGGACATCGAGCCCGGCCGCCGCCAGGAGTATAAAGAATTCCGCCTCTTCGTCTCGCGCGACCTGGGCAAAACCTGGCAGCAAGTGGACCGCGTCACGCCCGATCAACCCGAATTCGTGTTCACCGCCAAGGAAGAGGGACCGCACTGGTTCCGCGTCGCCGGCCTCACCCGCCAGGACAAGCAAGAACCCGAGAACCTGTATAAAGGCCCGCCCGATCTGAAGATGGTCGTCGATACCATCCGGCCGCTCATCAGCGTGTCGGCCCGCAAAATGGGCGATGAGATCGCCGTCGCCTGGGACGTCAAGGAAGACGCTCCCGATCTGGCGTCGCTCAAAGTGGAATATCGCACGCAGGACAATCCGCAGCAGTGGACGCCGGTGCCGCACAATCCCAGCCTGAAGGGGGAGACGCGGTTTCACCCGGGCAGTCCGGCCACGGTGGAAGTCCGCGTTGAGATGAAGGACCAGGCGGGAAACCGGGGCTTCGGCAACGCGGAGGTTCCGGGAATTCCGGTCCTGGCGGCAGCCCCGCCGCCGGCCGGCAACACGCCGGCGCCATTGCCTCCCCCGGTCTCAGCCATCCCCATTGCTCCGCCGCCGCTGCCCGACGTCCGGACTTCCCCGCCGCCGCTGGCCGAGCATCCGCCGCCCCGGCCATTCCCCACAGGGCCGGTTAATTCCCCGCGCTTCGATCCCAACACCCGCCTGGTGGCCAGCTCCGAGACCATCCCCGGCGTGCCCGGATCGGGTGTGCGCAAGCCCCTGCCGCCGCTTCAGCATGTCAACCATCCCGAGGTGATGCTGGAATACGAATTGACCAAGGTGGGACCCAGCGGCATCGGCAGCATCGAAATTTTCTGGACGCAAAACGACGGCCAGACCTGGGAAAAATACGCCGTCGATGATACGGTCCGCCCCAACATGCCAACCGGCACCTACCAGCGCATGGTCGATCTGAACCAGGGAGACGGGGTCTACGGCTTTACCATGGTGATTCGCAATCGCGTGGGCAAAGGCAAGCCCGAGCCGCGGGCCGGCGATGTGCCCGAATTGCGCATCGAGCTGGATACCGTCGCCCCGATGGCCCAGTTGTATGCCCCGCAAGCGGACCCGCAGCGGCCCGGACATCTGCTCCTGCAATGGTACGCCAAGGACAACAACCTCACGCCGGCGCCGATCACGCTGGAATGGTCCGATCGCCGCGACGGCACCTGGCACGTCATCGCCGTCAATCAGCCCAACACAGGCCGTTTTTCCTGGCCGCTGCCGGAGGGTCTGCCCTACCAGGTGTTCTTGCGGCTCAAGGTGCGCGACGCCGCCGGCAACGAAGGCCTGGCCGTCACCCCCGATCCGCAGCTCGTCGATCTCAGCGAGCCGGAAGGCCGGCTGCTCCACGCCACTACGGTGCCACCGCGGCGGTAACCCCATTGAATACAGTTCACGTTTAGCGCTCGCATGATGCGGCGAGCGGCCGGTGTTAACCGGCCGGTTAAGTAGCAGTGGGCTCCCAGTCAACGCGGAACATTACAGGTCTCCGTTTTTCAGCTGTCGCAAAAGGTCATCCACAAACTCCTGGCGCAAGCTACCGGTTCGCTGAATCTCCTCGCCTAGCTTGGCTTTGAAGATCTTCATTTTTTCGGAGGAAATCCGCTTGGTTGGTGATCCCTTGCGGCGCAGGATTTCGGCGATGATGGCTTGTTCATTCGGTATCGTTTTTTCCGCCATGATAGTTCCTTGACTGCACTTTCTGAAAAACTCTGTACTCAGGCTACCAGTTTCCACAGGCGTTTG
>CAZFGM010000321.1:0-5691 GCA_964518515.1 uncultured Alcaligenaceae bacterium
GAGGCGGTGGATTTGGAGCGGGCGCGGCAACTCGTGCCGGGGGAAATTCACGCCTTGCCGCGGCGGCGGCGCACGCCTCCTTCCTTTGATTACCGGCCGCCGCCTCTGCATTTCGATCTGCCGGCCGCGAGTTTGCCCCTGGCCGAGCTGGGGTCCGTGGCGGCCTCGGCCGGGGCGACGGTGTTTGATTTCGCCGCCGTCAGCCTGGCTCTGGAAGCGCCTTTTGTGCTTTCCGCCGAGCGTCTGGCCGCCTTGGCCCTTTCCTTGGCCGAGCCGGCCACGCTGGTCGCGGCCGCCCGGGGGATCTTGGCTGGGCTCCATCGCCAACTCCTGCCGGCCGTGCAAAACCCCTTCTGGCAAGATGACCTGAGCGAAGAATATTTCGTCTTTCAACTGCCGCCGGGGCCGACGCTACCGTCCGCGGACGATCTCTTGCACATCGAACCTTCCGGGCCAACTCCGTTGCTGGCCCGCCTCGTGCACCTGGAAAACGGGCCGCTGGCGCGGGATGAAATCGCCGAGGCCCTGCGGCTCGTTCTGCGCTATGGCCCCGAAGACCTGTTCGTGCCCGACTGGGCCGCCGCCGTGCTCGTCGATCGCGAGTGCGAGGAAACCTTGCAAGCCATCGAGTACGCCAACCTGCAGCTGTTGGAATTTCGCCACATCGACAACCGGCTGGATCAGAGCCTGGCCGCCGCCTATCGCTTGATTCATCCGATGACGCGGACGTGGATGCCCTTTTGGCGGCTGCACTCCCGGCCGCTGCGCGTCTTGGGCGAGCTCAAGGTCGAGGCCAACGACCTCTTCGAGCGCACCGGAAACGTCCTCAAGCTGGTGGGCGATCCGTACCTGGCCCGCGTCTACCGCCTGGTCGCCGCCCGCTTTCACCTCGAAACCTGGGAGCAGTCCATCCAGCGCAAGCTGGAAGTGGCCGAGGGTGTCTACCAGGTAGTGAGTGACCAGGCCGCCAGCTTCCGCATGGAATTCCTCGAGGCAGTCGTGGTGTTTCTTATCCTTTTTGAAATCATCCTGACGTTTATCCGGCATTAGAAAAAGCCGCAAGCCGCAAGGCGCGAAGAGGGTAAGCAATCAAACCAGCCCGCGTCGCCCTGCCGCGGTAGCCGCCGAATAAGGGTGAAGGGTGAACTGATGAACTGAATCGGGCCGTTGACAAACGGGAATCCCAATGTCATCATGACCAACCATAGTAAGGTGCGCTTGCCCCAAGGGGAAACGATGGCGGCAGACTCTCAATCCGGAGGAAAAAGATACGGTATCCCTGAAAACCCTGGTGCGCGAAAGAAAATCCGCGACGGCCATTCCGATCCGGAAAAGATGGATTTCGATGATATCGTGGACAAAATTGATAAGGGAAAGAAACCGGATCGGAATCAACGAAAAAAGATCCGCAAATGGCAACAACAGGGGAAAATCAAGGTTCCCAGCAAAGGTTTCAAAAGCCCCTCGGATAAGAAAACGCACCAGAATCCCTGAGGTCCGAATATGGTAAAACAAGAAAAGGCCCTTGCCAAAAGGGCCAAAGAATACTGGGAGGACCGGGACCTTTCGGCCTTGGAAAACTTGCGGCGGGCACCTGGTGCGGCCAAAGTACCCGAGGTCCTTTATTTCGTGGGCCTGGCTCTGAATGCCCTTAACAAAAGAAGAGAAGCCATCGAGTGTTGGCGAATGGCCAGGGTCCTCGATCCCCAGAACGAAAACGCCCTCCGCGCTTTGGCCTACGAACTGCTGGAACAAGCTCCGGGGGAGGCGGCGGAACTTTTTTACCATCTGGTCGGATTGCAGCGGGCTAATGCCGACGATTACACGTGCCTCGGCGAAATTCGCATCAAGCAAGACCGGTTAGGAGAAGCCCGCCGCTGGTTGGAACAAGCCCTGCGCTTGCAACCCGATAACAGTCTGGCCTTGTTGGCCCTGGCCACTCTTTATGCTCAAGTCCGCGATCCGGCGCTGGCCCTGGATTTCTTGCAGAAAGTCGCTGACACCGAAGATATCGATCTGTCCGACTTGGCTTCCGATCCCGAATTCGAATTCTTGTGGCATAATCCGAAGTTCGAGAAGATCGTTTCGACCAATGGGCGAAAATAATCGCACGTTTCCGGCTATGGGATTCCCTTGGCGCGACGGCGTGCGTTTCGGTTCCTCATCCTTTCTGGAATTATCCTGACCTTTTTTAAGAAGCCCCAAGGCTCGAAGACTCGCCTTGGGGCTTGGAAGGATTCAAGACCTGGCGGAGAAAAGCGGCCGCCTGAGCATTAATTCCGGGCCGGGAGCTTTCGCGCGGGCCGGCCACGTTCAGGACCCTGATGCCGTGCGTCACGATCCAGGTGCGAACCCGGTTCGGCGACGCCTTTTTCGTCAGATCGACGACCAAGCACGGGTTGTGGTAGCGGCGTGCTAGTTTGCGCGTCAAAGCGGTGCCGCGATCGGGCCGGCCGTGCGTCAGGATCAGCGTGCCCTCGGCGTCGCGCACGTTCCATTCCGTGCGCTGGGGATAGGCGTCGGTCGGGGTTTCGCGAAGGGGATAACGATCGGGGATGCGGCCGTCTTCGGCGCGGCGCCCCTTGGGGCACCAGCCGCCGCAGGCCAGGCCCAATTCCAGGGCCACGTCCAAGGCGGCCCGGTCCACGCCGGTCTGACCGCCGGAAATGACTTTGTGCAGCATGGAGTTGTTTTATGTCTTTTCTTAAAACGACAAAGTTGGAGCAAGAATTGAAACTCTTGCCTTTGTAAGCCGCCTTCGATCCTCTAAAATTACCGAAGCCCGCGGTGATGGAGGAGGTCATGGCGGCGGAAATTCCGGCCAGCGACCAGCTGGAGACGTTTGCCAATCCGAAACCCGGACGCGACTATGCCATTGACATAGTCTGCCCGGAATTTACCAGCCTTTGTCCCAAGACCGGCCAACCCGATTTCGGCACCATCACCTTTTCCTACACGCCGGCGGACCACTGCGTGGAATTGAAATCGCTGAAATTGTACTTGCAGCGCTATCGCAATCAGGGGATTTTTTACGAGGCGGTGGTGAACCGGCTGCTCGATGATTTCGTGACGGCGTGCCGACCGCGGCGTTGCCGCGTGGTCGGCGCCTTCACGCCGCGCGGCGGCCTCACCACCACGGTGACGTGCGTGTACGAGGCCGGCGGCGGATAAGGTGCCCTTTCGCGGAGCGAAAGGCAACATCGTCTACGCCGGGGGATTCCTTTCCTGCAAGGATTCTGCCAGCGCGAGCGAAAAGGCATGACCATTCATCTCACTATCAATGACCAGTCCGTCGCCGTCGCCGCCGGCACCACGATCTGGGAAGCATCGCGGCGGCTGGGCGTGGACATCCCGGTCTTGTGCCATCAGCTTGCCACTCATCATTCGCCAACGGCAAGTTCACGTTTTGCCTGTTCCGTGGTAAAATGATATTAACGCAAGAAGGAGGAAGAAAATAATGGCTGTCAAGCTGGGATTCAAGACATGGTTAGAGCGTGTCGAAGCCAATCGCTTTGATGAATGGAACAAGGAGCATATGATTAACGAAATGCCGCATACCTACTTCATAGGGTATTTGCCCCTTGAGCTGGTTTTTCTGCAAGGCAGGTTCGTTGATCTCGGCTTCGAAAACCTTGGTTTGTCGTCGCAAGAACTCCGCAAGATCATGTTGGCATTTGGCGGAACTGGCGTGTGTATTCCCGGCACTCAGCTGCGGATGCGGTTTGCCTACCCTCATGCGGAGATTGAGCCGGTTGACGGCAGCGAAACCGCAACCTTGCCGTCTTGGTGGAAAGAAGGCGTCCTGGTCACCGACAACCAGGCCGTTCCCACTTGGGTCGGAAAAAAAATTCGCCCCGACCAAACGGCTGGCTTCGACCTTCAAGGATACAAGGAGGCAGGAGAAGGATTGACGCCGCCCTGAAGGTGCCCGTGTTTCCGCTGATAAACGAATTCCATCCGCGCCAATCAAAATCTGCCGAGGAAAATGGGCGTGATGTTGCACCTCACCATCAACGACCAGCCCATCACCGTCGCCGCCGGCGCCACGATTTGGGAAGCGGCGCGGCAGGCGGGCATCGCCATACCGGTCTTGTGCCATCAACCGCGGTTGCGGCCAGTGGGCGTGTGCCGGCTGTGCGTGGTCGATGTCGGCGGCCGCGTGCTGGCCGCCGCCTGCGTCCGGCCGTGCGAGCAGGGCATGAAGGTTCAGACCGGCGGCGAACGCATTGACAAGCACCGCCGTATGCTCACCGCCCTGCTCTTGGGGGAACATCCGGCGCCCTGCGCCAGGGAACGCACCACCGGCGATTGCGAGCTGGAAGCGCTGGGCCGGCAGTATGGATTGCTGGGAAAAACCACGTTTAGCGGCGAGCCGGAGGCGAGCGGGCGCCTCCGGCTACCCGCTAAACCCGCGAATAAACCCCGCGATGATTCTTCCCGCGTCATCGCCGTCGATCACGAGGCCTGCATTCTGTGCGACCGCTGCATCCGGGCTTGCGACGAGATTCAATCCAATGAAGTGATCGGCCGGACCGGCAAGGGCCACGGCACGCGCATCGGCTTCGATCTGGATGTGCCGATGGGCTCCAGCACGTGCGTGTCGTGTGGGGAATGCGCGGCGGCGTGTCCAACCGGGGCTCTGACCAACAAGCCGATCACCCTGCCGCTGGTGCCCCGGTCGCAAACCACGGCCGTGGACAGCGTGTGTCCCTACTGCGGCGTCGGCTGCGCCCTCACCTATCACGTCAAGGACAACCGCATCTTGTGGGCCGATGGCCGCGACAGTCCCGGCAACCAGGGCCGCCTGTGCGTCAAGGGACGCTACGGCTGGGATTATGCCCTGCACGAACAGCGCTTGACCAAACCCCTCATTCGCCGGCCGGAGTTTTATCCCAAGGGACCTTTGTCGGACGACGTGGGAGAGTGGAAGAGTGAGAGAGTGGGAGCGCAAAGACAGATCAGCGCCCCCGCGCTCTCACCCTCTCACTCTCCCACTCTCCCACTCTCCCACTCTCCCACTCTCTCACTCTCTCACTCTCCCACACACGCCTTCCGCGAAGCCGGCTGGGACGAAGCCCTGGACCTGATCGCCCGCCGGCTTCTGGCAATCAAGAACCAGCATGGGCCGCGCGCTTTGGCGGGGTTCGGCTCGGCCAAGTGCTCCAACGAAGAAGCCTACCTCTTCCAGAAAATGATGCGGGCGGCCCTGGGCACCAACAACGTCGATCACTGCACCCGGTTGTGCCATGCGTCGTCGGTGGCGGCCCTTCTGGAAACCATCGGCTCGGGCGCGGTGACCGACATTTTCAGTCATGCCCGTTTGGCCGACGTTCTTCTCCTGGCGGGCACCAATACCACGGTCAATCATCCCGTGGCGGCGACGTTTTTCAAGGACGCGGCCAAGCACGGCACGAAGATGATCGTCGTCGATCCGCGCCGGCCGGCCATCGCCGACCACGCGACCTGGTACTGCCGCCTCAATCCGGGCAGCGACGTCGCCTTCTACAACGCCCTCATGCACGTTCTCATCGCCGAGGGCCTGATCAACGAGCCGTTCATCCGCGACCGGACGGAGAATTTTTCAGCTCTGCGCGACCTGGTGGGCCAATATCCTCCGGAAAAAGTGTCGGCCATTTGCGGCATTCCGGCGGCGACGCTGCGCGACATCGCCCGGATCATCGGCCGGGCCAA
>CAZFGM010000321.1:5791-8133 GCA_964518515.1 uncultured Alcaligenaceae bacterium
GCGGCATTCCGGCGGCGACGCTGCGCGACATCGCCCGGATCATCGGCCGGGCCAAAAACCTGTTGATTTTCTGGGGCATGGGCATCAGCCAGCACGTACACGGCACCGACAACGCCCGCTGTCTGATCTCGCTGTGCCTCTTGACGGGCAACGTGGGCCGGCCGGGGACCGGGCTGCACCCTTTGCGCGGCCAGAATAACGTGCAGGGCGCTTCCGACGCCGGCTTGATTCCCATGGTGTTTCCCGATTATCAGCCGGTGAAGGCGGACAGCGTGCGCCGCAAGTTCGAGGCCGCCTGGGGCGTGGCGCTCGATCCGGAGCCGGGCTTAACCGTTGTGGAAATCATGGGCGGCGCTCTGGACGGCCGCATCAAGGGCATGTTCATGATGGGCGAAAACCCCTTCCTGTCCGATCCGAACGTCAACAAGGTCCGCAAGGCCCTTTCCCATCTCGAATTTCTGGCGGTCCAGGACATCTTTCTGACGGAGACGGCGGAATTCGCCGACGTGATCTTGCCGGCAACGTCGTTTCTGGAAAAAACCGGCACCTACACCAACACCGATCGCCGCGTGCAGATCGGCCGCCAGGCCCTGACGCCGCCGGGCCAAGCCCGCCTCGACTGGCAAGTCATCTGTGAACTGTCCACCCGCCTGGGCTATCCGATGCGCTACAACTCGCCCGAGGAGATTTTCAGCGAGTTTGCCGGTTTGACGACCAGCTATGAGGGGTTGACCTACAGTCACCTGGGCAAGACCGGCAAGCTGTGGCCCTGTCCCGATCCGGACCATTCCGACGGCGTGGCGGTGTTGTTCGGCGACCGTTTTCCGACGGCGACGGGCCGGGGCAAATTTGTCCCGTGCAGTTATGCCCCGGCCAACGAGCTGCCGGATGCCGACTTCCCCCTGATCCTCAACACCGGCCGGCTCCTCGAGCACTGGCACACCGGCACCATGACCCGCCGCGCCGCCGTGCTCGACGCCCTCCAGCCGGGGCCGTTCGTCGAGGTGCATCCGGACGATCTGGCGCGGCTGGGCATCGCCGACGGCTGCGAGGTGACCGTGCGGTCGCGGCGCGGCGCCATTCGCCTGCCCGCCCGCGCCAGCCAAGCCGTGCCGCCCGGCAGCGTCTTCATCCCCTTCCACTTCCGCGAAGCCGCCGCCAACGTCCTGACCAACGACGCCCTGGACCCGGTCGGCAAGATTCCGGAGTTCAAGTTTTGTGCCGTGCGGATTGAAGCTTGAGGGAACCGATCAAATGCCTTGGGAAAATTGATCGGTACGGACGGGATGGGCCGTAGGCCGAACCCCGCCCTCCCCTCAGCCCAAAGAAGGATAGGGTGCCGACGAAGTGGGGAAAGTTCCAATTGCCTGTTTAATTTAAGGACCGGGTAGAATCGATTTTACCGGCTACCTGCCATCCTCGCCCGATTTTCCTTGCCAAAGGGTAGTTTGCTCGCGTACCATCTTCATGGGGTAATCCCCTCCGTTCCAGAATCTAATGCAAATTTCTTGGAGTAACCAATGGCTGCCGTTCTTCCCCAGCTGCCGCACTTTTTCATTGATGGAAAGTGGGTTCCGTGCCTTCCCGTTGAGGAATTTGGCTTTCTCGGCCAGCGCTACCTTGTCGAATACACGGCCACGAAGGGCCAACCCAGCAAGAAGCTCTTGCTTCGAAACTCCACTTGGGAGTCTGAATCGGGAAAGGGAGAAATCACCCTTTCGTTACGAACCGAGTCCGCAACCAGAAACCTAGGGCAAATTCGGGCGGTTGAAGAAAAAAATTACAAACAGGCGTTCCCCAAGGGCGAAGGGAAATTCAGCAAAGATTCTGGCCAGGTTTACCAACAAGATATTTCCGGCCTAATTCCCCTCAAACATGCCCTTCTAAATATTGTTAAGGACGGACAACCAAAAGATATTTGGGAACTTTTTAATAGGTCCTGCGCGGCCTTGAGAGTGTTTGGAGAAAATGTGGGCCAACAAGGCAGAGTTCCGTTGCAAAATCCCCAAAGCTTGGCCGTGAATCCCAAGACCAATTCAATCGTCTTGCTTGATGCCGAGTTCCAATCTCCGGTCCTCTCAGATGAGGAAAATTGGGATGGAACGCAAAAAATCTGGTTTGAGCAGATGAACAAATCCTGGTTCGGTGAATCCGGGAAAGAAGGATGGGCGCCTTCGATGGCAGCCTCTTTCATCCACTCGAAAGCAATGTTGCGCTACTTTCGCTACCTCCTTGGGTCCCTCAAAGATGAGGTGAGCCCCGAAAACCAAACCAAAGTTCTGATTGTGCGGGTGTAGTCGCTCCAGCATCGTAAATTAAGCCGCGAAACGCTGGAAACCATG
>CAZFGM010000322.1:0-8131 GCA_964518515.1 uncultured Alcaligenaceae bacterium
ATTCTCGTCACGCGGAGCGTGACGACTACACTGCGGCTCAGCCGCGTTAGGAGTAAGTAGGAAAAGGAAATCCCGTGGTGACTTCTCAATTCGTGGTTGTCAGGACTTTCTGCCGGTATTCGTTGATCCGGTGGCGGAGGGGGCCCTGGATGCGTTCCAGGCTGGCGTTGACGTCGGCGGGGGACGGGGAATTGGCGGCTTCCAGACGGGCCCCTTCCTCGAAAGCGAAGATGGCGTGGTCGCGTTTGAGCACGCCTTTTTGCGCCAGCCGGGCCAGGCCGAGAAAGTACCAGTAGCGCGCATCTTTATTGAAGTAACCCACGGCGGTGGTGAACTCCTCCTCGGCCTTGTCGTACTTCTTGGCCCAGTACAGGTGCAGGCCCTTGCCGAAGTGCTGCTCGGCTAGAAACGGGCTGGGCTTGTTTGACGGGCTGGGATGCTGGAAGGCCGGGTGTTCCTTGAGGAGCACGGCCAGTTCCTTGCTGGACGTTTCGGGCAAGAGGATTTTCAATCCCTCGGCGAATTCCTTGAGGCCCTCGGTGCGCTGGCCGAGTTTGGACATGGCTTGGCCCTTGATCATGTGCCCCTGGGCCTTGTCCTTTTTGTTGCCGGACTTGATCAGCTCGTCGGCGAGCTTGAGGGTTTCCTTGATGCGCTCGAGCAATTCCTTGTCTTCCTCGTCGTCTACGACGCCGGGCTGGACGGCGGCGCCGCCGCCATCGCCGCCCAGGCAGAGTGGAGAGTGGAGTGGAGAGTAGGTGGAGAGTGGCGGACCGAAAAGGCGGGCTTCACGCTCTGTCGATGCTTCGACCTGGGCGCCGCCGCCATCTCCGCCCCTGCCGATTTCCTTGCCTTTGGGATCGACTTTGGGTTCCGGTTCGGAATTGGGAATGGTCGCCGGGCGATCGCGGAGCAGGACCCGGGCCAGGGCGATGCGGTAGCGGTTCTGGTCCTTCGGCTCTGCTTTGGCCAGGGCCTGGCGGTAGCGTTTCTCAGCCTCGGGAATGTTGCCAAGGGCTTCATCGAGCTGGCCCAAGACGAAAGCGGCTTCGGCGCCGGCCTTTTCGTCCGCCAGGAGGGCCTCGGCGTCGGCGCGGATTTTCCCCTGTACGTCTTGAGGGATTTTTGCCTGGCCGCGCACCTTTTCCAGGCGGACCAGGCAGAGCTGGGCCAGCAGCCGGCCGTCATTGGGCATGATTTTGAGGGCCGTGTTCAATTCCTGCTCGGCGGCGGGCGCGTTTCCTTCTTCGAGCAGCTTGGCCGCACGCGGCAAATAATATTGGCTCGGATCGGTCAATTCGGCCAAGACGTCGGAGGCGATCTTGGACCACGGGGCAGCCTTGAGGCCGGCGCCGGCCTTGACCGCGCTTTCCAGGGTGGCCTTGGCCGCCGCGTATTTCTCCTGATTGCGCTGGGCCAGACCCTTGACCAGCAGCGCCTTGGCCCGCGCCTCGGCATCGGCCTTGGATTCCTTGGAAGTTACCCAGTCCGCTTCCCGAATGGCATCGTCCAAATCGCCCTGATGCCGGCGATCTTGGAGTAGCTTCACCCAGGTATCCAATTTCTGTTCGGGCGTCTGGATGAGCTTTTCCCGGGCGAGGAAGAAGGCGAGCTGGGCCTCGCGGGCGGCCAGATCGAAGCCGCGCTGCAGGGTCTCGACGGCGCCGGCGCCAAAGGCGATGAGAGTCTTGGTGGCCTCGCTGAGCGGGATGACCAGGGGCGACTCGGCTTTCCTGCGCGCGTCCACCAATTCCTTGGAGGCGGCGCGGAGGGCGTCGTCGAGTTCCTTGCGTTTGGTTTCCAGCTTATCGCGGGCGGTGAGGATTTCCTTCACCCCATCGGCGCCGGAGTCTTTGACTTTGGCCTTGGCCAGGACTTCGTCCACGTCCTTGAGGGCGCCGCCAACTTTTTTTAAGTCCGCCAGCAGCAGGTCGAGTCCCTCTTCGCCGGGTTTCTTGGTCTGGCCTTCCAGCTTCTTGTCGAGCTTGGCAAGGGTGTCGCGAGCGCTGTTGAAGAGGGGGACGATTTCCTTGACCTTTTCCAGGATCTTTTTGTCCTTGGGCTCGAATTTGGCTTTACCGAGCTCCTCATCGATGGCCTTGGTAAGGTTGTCGGCGGCAATCTTAGCCTGGTTGAGCAGGTTTTCCAGGTCCGCTTTCTTGGCATTGAGCGCAGCCACATCGGTTTCCAGAGTTTTAACTTCCTTGCTCTTGTCTTCCACTTGCTTGAGAGCCGGGTTTTTCACCGGGTTCAGCAAAGCCTCCTCGACCTGGGTTTTGACTTCGCGTTCCAACTTGGCTTTCTGTTCTTTTTCCAGCTCCTTTTTTTCCCGCACGACGAATTCCTTGTCGGCATTGGGCGATTTGGGGACCATGCCCATCCACTCGTAGAGCATGTCCGGCGCGAAGTACCACAGGCCGCCGGCGGCGCCGGCGAGCAAAATCCAGCCCAGGAGAGTGCCGCCGACCCAGCGGCGCATGTATTTCGGCTTGCGGACGGCGGCGCCCTTGCGGCCGCGCGGCCGTTCTTCCTGCTCGTCGAAGCCCGCGAGCGCTTCGAGGTCCTCGTCGTCCACCTTGGCCTTGGTTTTGCCTTTCTTTTTCGGGGCGGCCTCGAGTTCCTCCTCAGCTTCTTCGGGTTCCTCGGCCTCGACGTCCAAGTCGTCGGCTTTTTGGGCCTTGGTGGCCTTGGCCGTCTTGGTGGTTTTTTGGGGCAGCGGCGACTTGGGGATCGGCGACTTGGGAATGTCTTCGTCATCCAAGGCCGGAGTTTCCCCCGACGAATCGGAAAAGATATTGGAATCTTCGTCTTTCGCGCCGGGTTTGGGAGTCGCCCCGACGGAAACGGCTTCGTCGTCGGAGGCGAAAATGTCCTCGGCTGCTTCTTCGGCCTCGGCTTCCTTGCCCGGCTTGGGAGTCCTTTTCCCCGACGCATCGGCTTGGTCGCCGAAGAGGTCTTCCAGATCTTTGTCGATCTTGGATTTGGGTTTGCCTTTTGCTTGCGGCTTGGCTTTTTCCGCCTGGTCCAGGTCCACGCCCGATTCCAAGGCCTCGGCAATGGCGTCCACGCCCGAGGGACGGTTCGCCGTGTCGCTGGCCTCGCCGAGCGGGATGGCGGAGCTTTCTTCTTCGAGCAAATCGGCCGCGGAAATTTCTTCGCCATTTTCCAGCAAGTCTTCCGCGGAAACTTCCTCGGCCTGTTCGGCCAGTTCAGCTGCCTCTTCCGGCGGCACGAACAGGTCGGCTTCGGAAACTCCTTCTTGCTCGGCCGGCCCGACCACCACGGTCTGGTCTTCCGTCTTGTCCTTGCCGGACACGGGAAATTCGGCGACGGTGGGTTCGTGCCCCGACGGGGGTTTGGCTTCGCCCACTTCCTCGCTGACGATGGTGGCCTCCTCGGCGGGGGCCGGTTCCGAGACGTCGGCCGCGGCCTGTTTCAGCGGGGGCGGGGATTCCGGCCGGGGCGTGGCCGGCAGGGGCGTCTGCGGACTTTCCGTGGCAAAAAGGTCCTCGTCCTGGGCGGCCGGGGTCTGTTTTGAAGCGGGTGCGGTCACATCATCAAGCAGGTTGTCGGGAATTTCGGCGGCGGGGTTTTTTTCCAGAACAATATCGGCCGCGGGCGCCGCCACACCAGAGGCTTCCTTGGCTTCGGAGATTTCCTCGGCGAAGATGTCCGAGGCGGGCTGAGCCTCGAGGAGAGCTTCTTCCGCGGGAATTTCCTCGGCGAAGATGTCGGAGGACGGTTGCGCCACGCCGGAAGCTTCCTTGGCTTCGGGGATGTCCTCGGCGAAGATGTCGGAGGCCGGCTGGGCCTCGGGCAAGACCTCTTCCGCTGCGGGAATTTCCTCGGCGACATCCAAGACTTCCTCGGCGGGGACGGCCTCCGCTTCCTCGACGACTTCGGCCACGTCGAGGGGCTTTTCGGGCTCATCCAAAGAAAGTTTGGGGACCGCGGGTTGGGGAGGGGGCGTTGTTTTCTCTTCGGCCTTGGCCGGCTTGGGGGATTTCGGTTCCTGGCCGGCCAGATTGTCCGGCTCGGAGGGCGCCAGCATAGTGGGCGCGGGGGCCTTGCCGGCGACCCGCGTGGCAGGCGCTTTTTTCACCGGGGGTGGGGGAGCCTCCCCGGGTTGGGCCGGTTGCAGTTCGGCGCCCGGCGGCTGGTCGGGTTCCTTGCGGCCGAGCATGGTGGGCACGGCGGAGCGGCGGGCCATTTGGGTCGGGGCCGCCTTCTTCGGCGGCGCCGGCGGCGGTTTGGCCGGTCCTTTCGGTGCCGGGGGCTCTTCCCCCGCCTCGACCACCTCGGCTTCCTCGACCACCTCAAGCGCCTCGGCCTCCTCGACCACTTCCAGCTCGTCCTGGTCAACGATTTCCGGCTCTTCGGCGGGCGGTTTTTTCCGGGGATTCGGCTGGCGCGGCTCCTCGCCACCGGACCGTTGCTGGTCATCACGTTGCTTGGCCATAGTTGCCACTCCTGAGAAATGAATTCCGATTGCAGATTTCAGATTGTAGATTTGCCAATCATTTCAGGTGAGGAGTTGTCAATCTGAATCTGAATCTGAATCAAAATCTAACATTCCACTTTCATTCTGTCGCATTCCGGGCCGAGGGGCAATCCCTTTCTTGGATTTGTCGCCTTTGCCTGACCGGTAAAGTCGCCGGGGACGGAGTTCCCTTGCGCCAGGAATACAAGGGGAATTTCCGCACCTATCCGGCCGGCCGGCGCTTCAGGTTTTCTCGGCCCGTCGCGGCCGATAATCTCGTTGGCTTTTGCTTGACTGAACCGAAGGTGTGAGAGCGCCGGAGAGTGGGAGCGTGCCAGCGGCGGCCAAACCCACCCTCCACTCTCCCACGTTCTCCAGCGCCCTTGGCGGTAAATAACGAGCGGAGGGGGGGGAAAGCCTGTTCTTGCGGACGCGGGGAGCGGGTTTGCCGAGCCGGAAGCGTGAGCGACGGTTGGGCTGTGCCCGTCGCTCACGCTTCCGGCTCGGACAGAATGCGTCAGCAAAAACGGTTTTGCACCCCGGATGGAGCACCCTCTTGACGGGGCCGGTAGGGATGGGATAATTGCCGTCAGCAGGTCTGCAAAGGGGGGTGGGATTCTTACTCCAGTTCTTACTCTCCTGCTTAACTTCTTAAAGTTGGAGAGGAAAAGGAAGAGTAGGAGTAAGAGTAAGAGTAAGGGTAAGAACCTTCCCACATGGTCCATTAGTCGGGGATACCTACTGTGAACGGGGACATCGACGGAATTCTTGCGCATGTGCCGCCGGACAAGCGAATCACGCAAGCCGTCTGGGAATTCATCGACAGGGACATTCGCAGCGGCGCGGACCTCAATCCGCTGCAAAAGGACAGCGTCTGGGCCATCGTGCACGCGTGCCTGGAAAAGAACCTGCCGCCGCCGGCGTTGGGGATTTCCTTTTTCGCCTACTGCTACCACGAGCTGGCCCCGGAAGCGGGGCGGTCCGACGAGGCCAAGAAACGGCTGGCCGAGCTGGTGCGGCTGGTCAAGGCCCACCCCCAGATCGCCAGCAGTGTGGCCCAGACGGCCCAGCACATTATCCAGGAACGGGAGCAGCGCAAAAAGGACCTGGCCCGGTTTCTCGCCGCCATGGCCGCCGAGGGCAATTCCTTCTTCACGCGCGGCGGCGACCAGCGCCACAAGGACCCGGCCAATTCCTTTGTCTTCAAGATGCAGGCTGCCCGCCACGGCTACGGCGAAAACACCATGCCCAACCTGGACCTGGCGGTGCAGTTGGCCGAGGAGGCCGTCGACGCCTATCCCACCAACCCCAAGGTCCTCTTCGAAGCCGCCGGCTGCCATTACGTCCTCGCCGCCGGCAAAAGCAAGCTCCATTCCCTCATGATCCGCTACCTCCACTTGAAACAGGCCTATTCCCTGTACCAGCAATGCCTGGAACGCCTTTCCGTCCAGCCTTATTCCAACTTGAAAGGCGAATACGACGTGTGGCGCAAGGGCATCGTGGAACTCTTGCCGCGCATTCACCAGGAACTGGGCGTGATGGAAGAAAAGCAACGGTAACGGCCCGAGGTCGCAGGATTGACGCGACCCGTAGAATGGAAGGGAGGCTCCGCCGATCCGCAACCCACGTAAAGCACCGAGGAGCCTCCTATCCCCAGATGTCCTGGGCGGTCCGCTTGCACCCCCCGCATAGTGGATCGCCCGGGCTTGGTTTTGGGGACAGGATTGCTCGGTCTCAAAACTATTTTGAGACCGAGCCTTTTGCCATAACTCACTGTAGAATGGGTGCTTGTATCCGACCATATTGGTCAGGATCTCAAAACTCCACACAGGCACCGCAAGTGCTCGTCCCAGCCATCACTTCGGTCAGCCTGCAGCTCTCGTGGCGATGCTTGGCCAGCTTAAGGGGTCACGCTCGCCACGCACGATGTCCTTGATGATCTTCATCCCCGTCTGACCCACGATGTCCGAGACGACCTCCGTCAGCTTCACGTTCATCTCTTCCAGCATCTTTTGCATGTGCTGCACGTGCTGGGCGGCGTAGCGGATCAGCGTCTCGCGCTGGAAGCCACGCCAGCGCACGACGGCGCCAACGTGGGTCGCGCCGAAGGTCGCAGACCTTTCCGCGGAGGATGAAGAGGTGGAAATATCAGTTCATCCCCGCGGATCGGTCGCGTCCTCTTTTTCCATGCTGGGCTGGATTACGGAAAGGTTGCCGCCCGCTTGCCGCGATTATTGTTCTCGTTGGACTCGGCGATCTCGTTCAGGGCGTCAACGTAGACAACCAGGAACCGGTGCCTCACATCGGTATTGGTATGCACACGTACCCACTGGAATTTGTTGAAGGGTTTCGCCGTGGCGAAGTACGTGCCCACCAGTTGCAACTTGCCTTTGACAGTGTGATACGCCTGCACCTTCACTTTGAACGCTTTGCCGACCGGTTGCTTGCCAATGTTCTTGACGCCGACGACCACGTCCTTGCCGTTCGGAGTGATCTTGTAGACGGTCAGATCGGGCCGTTCACCCCTGTGATCTCGCACAATCGGCGCCGCGGCGCGAGTCGAAGTCCAAGCTGCCAACACCAATCCCAAGGCCCCCAGTCCCAAAACCAACCTACGCATGATAGTCTCCTTGGCTGGTACATCCAGCCGTGTTCAATGCCACATCGGAGCCCAGATTTTGGGCCCCGTGCTCGTCTCGCCGCTCGACCCGCTCGAGTCGAAAAACCGCGACCGCGAACGGCCTGGTAATAAAGCGATTGGCGTGCCTGTATTCGAAAAGATATGAAACGGGATACTTAACTTCTTTGCATGATGAGTCTTATCATCGTCCGAAACTCAAAAATGCATGTCCCTTGTCGAGGTGTTTCGTCATCCACCCGATACACAAGTGCCACGAACGAGACATAGTGTTTAGTCCTAACTTTTCCAGATTTTTCCTTTGTTTTCTGCATTAAACCATTTCAATTCAATAGCTTGTAGACATCTCACAAATGAACTTTGTAGCCACTAAAATATTCGTTTTCCCCTTGACTCCAGCTGCTAAAATTCCAAAATGCCAAGCAGAGACGGACCTGTGCATGTGGCTATGTGGAACGCAATGGTTTGCGGGCCAGTCTGGCGAAGCGCGCGGAAGAATGGCGCTGGTGTGGTTTGTGGCGGCGGGAAAAAGGCCCGGCCCAAGCCCGGCCTCTTTTAAGTGCCTGGCCGATACCCTGTCCGCCAACCTGGGTCGCGGAAGTGAACCAGCCCCAGACCGAAGCGGAGCTCGAAGCCCTGCGCCGCAGTGTGCAACGCGGACAACCTTATGGGGAAGAAGCGTGGTCCAAGCGAACGGCGGAGCGTCTCAACCTGAAAAGTACGTTGCGGCCGCGCGGCCGGCCCAAGAAGGAAGCGAAAAAAGGGTCCTGACACGGTCCTGACACCTTTTTTTTCCTGAAGGGGATAGGTCGATCCAAGGTTTCGCAAATTCGTTTCACCCATCATGAAACGAAACTGTTGGGAACGCCTTCCCTGGCGTTCATTTGCCGCGATCCCGTCCTACTGGAACGGCACTGAGGCCGTTCCCTATTGAAATCATGTCGTGGGCCCAGGTATTCCAGGGATTTTTTTGCTCCTGTTTTTTAGACTTTCCGCCAGGTTACCGAAAGCGA
>CAZFGM010000323.1:0-3553 GCA_964518515.1 uncultured Alcaligenaceae bacterium
TGATGGCCACCACGGTGACATCGGTCCCTGCCCGCTTCACGTCCGCCTTGCCCAACGGGATGGTGTAGCTCTCTTCGGGCACCGGCCCCCTGGTGTCGTACAGGAGCTTGTTCTCGCAAAAGATCACCGGATCGTCGTCGCGAATGGCGGGTGGCTCCGGATCGCAGACTTACTGCCAACAGGCAACGCGAAAGCCAAGGTCGGGGTGGCGGTACGAGGGGAGGCGGCCGTTGCGGAAAGCCGCCCGACATTGCCGCGGTTCGTTCCCGAAGGCGCCGCCACGAATCACCCGCGACTTGCCGTCGCCAGGCCCCGGCGGATCGCGGCCCGGGCTAAACTGGTAGTAATTGCTCTTGTACCAGTCGCCACACCACTCCAAGACATTGCCGTGCATATCATACAATCCGAAGGCATTCGCCTGGAATTGCCCCACGGGGGCGGTGAACGGGAAGCCGTCGTTCCACTTCTGGGCCCAGAATCCGGCGGGAAACATCTGCTGGAACGACGCATCGGCGATATTGGCGACGGCTTTCAGGGTCTGGTCGTTCTCGCCGCAGGAAAAGCGGGTCGCCGTGCCCGCGCGGCAACTGTACTCCCACTCGGCCTCGCTAGGCAAGCGCACGTCGCGCCCGCTCTTCTTGCGCAGCCATGTGCAGAACGCGTCGGCGTCGTTCCAGCTCATATTCACCACGGGGTACTGGTCCGTCTGGGGGAAGCCAGGGTTCTTCCAGGTGTACTCCTTACTCTTCACCCAGGTCTTTGCGAGGGCGTTGTAGCCGATGCCGCCGTCGCCCATTTCCGCATCGGTCTTGTAACCGCTATCCTTGACGAAGGCGCGGAATTGGCCCACGGTCACCTCGTACTTGCCGAGATGGAACGCCTTGCTGAGGGTGATTTCGTGCCGTGGTTTCTCGTCGTCGTCCCCGTCGGGGTCGCCACGCAGGAACTTGCCGGCGGGCACCGGCACCAGCTCCAGCTTGACATTTTCGCCCAGGTCCAGCACCAGGTTTTTCTCCCTGTCTGGGTTATGGGGTGCGGCCCCGCAGGCGACGCGAAAGCCGAGGTCAACGAGGCGGTGCGCGGGCACGGTGCCGTTGCGGAAAGCCGCACGACTGTTCGCCGAGCCGGTACTGAACGCGCCGCCACGAAACACGCGATCCCCACCAGCGGGCGGTCCTGGAGGATCGCGCTCCGGACTAACTTTGTAATAGGCAGACTGGTACCAGTCGGCACACCACTCCCAGACGTTGCCATGCATGTCGTGTAGGCCGAAGGCGTTCGCCTGGAATTGCCCGACCGGCGCGGTAAAGGGGAAGCCGTCGTCCCAGTCCAGGGCCCAGGCCGCAGGGCGGTGCTTCTTGAACGAGGCATCGGCGAGGTTCGCCACCGCTTGCAGGCCCTTGACGTCGTCGCCGCTGTGAAAGCGGGTCATCGTGCCCGCGCGGCAACTGTATTCCCACTCGGCCTCCGTGGGCAAGCGAATGTCCCGACCGCTCTTGGTGCTCAGCCACTTGCCGAAGGCGACGGCGTCGTTCCAGCTGACGTTCACCACCGGGTGCGCGTCGGTTTGCTGAAAGCCGGAGTTCTTCCAGGTGTACTCCTTGCCCTTCTCCCATTTCCCCGTGGCGGGGTTGAATCCACCACCGCCGTCGTCGTCCTTCTCCGCGTCGGTCTTGTATCCCGTGTTCTTGACGAAGGCGCGGAACTGGGCCACGGTCACTTCGTACTTGCCAAGGTAAAACGGCTTGCCGATCGTAATCTGGCGCAGCGGCTTTTCGTCGTCGGCAGCGTCCTTGTCGCCGTCCGGGGAGCCACGCAGGAACTTGCCCGCAGGCACAAGGATCAGTTCCAGCTTGACGCCGTCACCGAGGTCGAGCACCAAGTTTTTATCCTTATCCGGGTCGTTAGGGGTAGGTTGCGTGCCTTTGTCGTCGTCCCCACGCCGGACCAGGAACCATACGATCAGGACCAGGATGGCCAACAGAGCGCTGCCCGCTGCGAGGAAGACGGGGCGGCGGCTGGCGGTTGAGGGCAGCGCCGGCGCCGTCGGGTCGAGGCCGCCAAAAGGCGGGACCGAGGCCGGCGGCGGGGGAAGTTTAGACCAACTCAGGTCGTGCGTTCCTTGAGCCAATGTTTTCTCCACGGTCATGCCCGCCTGGGCGAGGCCTGTCGCCGGCAGCAAGAGCGGCTCCATAGCGCCGGCGAACTCGACCATTGACCGGTAGCGCTGGGCCGGCTCCTTCGCCAGCGCCTTCAGGCACAATGCGTCCAGCCGTTCGTCAAGGCCAGGCCGGCGTTTCGAGGGCGGCTCCGGGGCCGCGTGGAGGATCTGGCCGTAAATCGCGGCGGACGGCCCGGTATACGGCAGGCCGCCCGCCAGCAGCTCGTAGAGGAGGACGCCCAGGGCGTAAACGTCCGTCGCCGGGCCGAGGGCACGGCTCTCCCCCAGGATCTGCTCGGGGGCCATGTACGCCGGCGTGCCCACGGCGGCCCCGGTCTGGGTCAGCCGGCGCGTCTGGTCGGCCAGGGCGCGGGCCAGGCCGAAGTCCATGACCACCGGTTCCCCCGTGGTGCGAATCATGACGTTGGACGGCTTGAGGTCGCGGTGGATTATCTTCCGGTCGTGCATCACTTGCACGGCCAGAGCCAGGATGCGCACTAGGGCCAGCGCCCGCTCCGGTTCCCAGGGCCGACCTAGCAGACGCGACAGCGGGGTCCCCTCGATGAAGGGCATGGTCAAGTAGTGGACGCCCTCGACCTGGCCGGCGTCAAACACTGGGCACAGGTTCGGGTGGTCGATGGCGGCGGCGGCGCGGGCCTCGCGCACAAAACGTTCCAGGACGAGCGGCCCGTCCTCGTCGGTGAAGTGCGGCACCTTGAGGGCGACGCGGCGGCCGAGTTGCCCATCCTCGGCCAGGTAGACGGTGCCCATGCCGCCGGCCCCCAGCTTCGACAGCAGTCGATAGCGGCCCAACTGCATCGGCAGGACAACTTCGACAGCCATGGTGGCAGTCCTTAATTCTCCATATTTCGCTACAGATTGCTCATCTCCCCGGTTTTCTTTTCCACGTCACCAGGAACACATTGGTATCGGGCCAGGTGGCGAACTGCGCCGGCCGGTCCTGCTCCGCTTGCAAGCCCCGGCAAATTTTCAGCATATCTCCTTCGAGCAGATAAATCCCTTTGAGGACCTTGTCCTTCTTATCGCCCTCGACAAACATCATGTCGATGGCCATGGGTTTCTTACCCGGGTCCAGGGTGAAGGTGGTTTCGAAACTTTTCCCCTTGACCTTGGTGATGTACTTGTCGCCCTTGATTTCCAGCAGAGTGTCTTTCAGCTTGTCGGGCGGCACCAGCTTGCCGTTGACCTCGAGGGCGACGAGGACCCAGGCGCCCTGCATGCGGTCCTGGTCTTTCTTGGCTTGGTTTTCTCCCGGCGGGAGAAACAGTAAAACGAGAGGAATTCCAAGCAACATCTTCATATCTGGACCCAAAAGGTTGAGAATGGAAACGCCGACATTCTACCTGGAAACCAGTGTGTGGGGAAGCCTCG
>CAZFGM010000323.1:3653-8124 GCA_964518515.1 uncultured Alcaligenaceae bacterium
TTGAGAATGGAAACGCCGACATTCTACCTGGAAACCAGTGTGTGGGGAAGCCTCGCAAAGGACAACCGCGTTTTTCTGTCCAACGAATGGGGTCCACTTTAATTATCTGGTAAGTTGGAACCATCGCCACATGACTCGCCCTTCAAAAAAGCTTCAGTATGAAGCGATCAACAAGCTCAAGGGTTTCCAGAAAACCCCTTTGCTTTGTAATCCTTGGGAAGCACGCGATGAGTTACGACCTTGACGATTTGCTGAACGAAGTGGATAAGTGGAAGTTGAAGCTCTACAAAAAACTGAATTCCATGACCCCGAAGCAACAGGCGGTTTTCTGGGAGCGAAGCCTGGAAAAAGCCTGCAAAAAGGGTTACATCCGACCCGAAAACATCGTTCGTCTCAATGAAGGCGGATTAAAAGTTTTAGAACCGGCTAAAAAAACAAAACGGACAAGGAAAAAGCCCTGATCCGCGAAACTCGGCCTGCAAGTTCAGTCGGAAGGAGTTTAGGTGCAGGACATCGATCTCACATCCTTGGTAAGGGACCTGGAGAGCCGCCTTGAGAGGCAAACCCTCGTCCTTCGGGTGCTCTTCACCTTGCTCGGCAAAAGGATCGGGATAACGGAGGAGGAACTCCTTTGTCGCGTGCACGCGTTGGCCCCGCTGGGCGGCATATACGGCAAGCCCAATCCGCTCCGGCGCCCCTGTTCGAAGTGCGGTAAAACCCTCGGCCTTAGTAAGGGACGTTGCCTCTCCTGGGTCAGGAATGGGAGGCGGTCTCGGCTTTCGAATTCCTGGGATAGGACCCGAGCCTGAAACTCCACCACCACCACGGGAGTGGTCGCTAACGAAAGCCAGGGAAACGCAAATCACCAGCCGGCCCAACGGTTAGACTGAAATCAGTCTGCAAACGCCTCCGAGAAACCGACCGTTAACAAACGGTGTTTTTTCCCATAACTCTGCCGGAACGCAAAACGGAGGTCTTTCTTTTGCCCTCTCCCCATTTTCAAGCTAAATTTGAGAAGCCTCTGGATTTCTTCCCAAGGAGGGCCGGGAAATGTCCGCCGCTCAAACCCGGGGACTGGCCGCGTCGGAGGCCCCTGCTTGTCCCGTCCACGCGGCCTCAGTCCCCGCAGGCTGACAACTGAGATTGTGGTCGAACCCGCTCTGTGCTATTTTACAGGTAGGGAAATGCACCGCAGCCCGGAACTTTTCCTCTCTTCGCTGTGCGACCCAAGCTTCGGAAAGCGACCCAGTTTCCGAAGTTAGCCAACGCCTCGAAGTCCTTTTCACGGACGAATACCCGGCGTCGATGGACAACATCCTTCCTTGGGGCTCCCGCCTAGAGTGGCCCATCGTCGCGCCTGCCGGCGCGGCGTATCCTCTTATTCTTCTGGAGGTCTTATGAACGCCGTCCTGCGATCCTGCCTTGCCCCGCTCTTGGTGCTGGGCCTGGCCGGCTTGTTGGCGACGCTTTCGCCCGCTCCCGCCGGACCCAAAGCCGAAACCTACTGGCCGGTGGACGACCTCCGCGCCGGCATGAAAGGCCACGGCAAAACCGTCATCAAAGGCACTAAGATCGAGAACTTCGACGTCGAAATCCTCGGCGTTTTGAAAAATACCAGTCCCGGACGCGACTTGGTCCTCGCCCGTCTGTCGGGCTTGAACCTGGAAAAGACCGGCGTTATCGCCGGCATGTCCGGCAGTCCCGTGTTCGTCCAGAACAAGCTCGTCGGCGCCGTCGCTTACGCCTGGCAGTTCGGCAAGGAACCGATTGCCGGCATCACGCCGTTCGCGCAGATGCATGGTTTCGTCGAGGCCTACGAGCGCCGGGACATGGCCGAAGAACAAAAACCCGCGCGCGTCGGCCTGCGGGCGCCGCTGCTCATCGATGGCCAGGCGTTTGACACGGTCACCGTGTCGCACGATTACAGCGAGCCGCGGCCGGCGACCGCCGACGGCCTGTGGCTGACGCCGCTGCGCACGCCGCTGGCGGCCACCGGCATGTCGGCGGGCAGCTTGAAACTCCTGGCCGGCCAGCTCCGCCACTTCGGCCTGGTGCCGATGCAAGGCGGCGGCGTCGGCGGGGGCATCGGCCCCGCCGAGCGCGACACCCCCCTGGCGCCCGGCGCCGCCCTGTGCATCTCCCTCATCCAGGGTGATTTCGACATCAGCGCCATCGGCACCGTGACCCACATCGAAAACAAGCGGGTCTACGGCTTCGGCCATCCGTTCTTCGGTCTCGGGGCCTGTGAGTTTCCCCTGCAGACCGGCTACGTCCACGCCATCTATCCGCGGCAAAGTTTGAGCTTCAAGATAGGCTCGCCCCTGAAAACCGTGGGCGTCATCAACGCCGACGTCAGCACCTGCATCGCCGGCTGGCTCGACCGGCAACCGGACCTGTTGCCGGTCCGCACCACCGTCAGCCGGACCCCCGGCGGCCAGGCCAAGACCTTCCAGGTGAAAATCGTCCGCCAGCGCAACATGGTCGGCCCCCTGGTGGCGTCGGTCCTGACCAACTCCGTGGACATGGAAGGCGAGCTGCCCGAGGAATTGACGGCCAATCTGAAAGTGTCCATTTCGCTGGAAGGCCGGCCGACCATCGTGATCCAGGATATCTTTTCCGGCAGCGGCTTTACCGCCGGCCGGGCGCCGCAGGCCCTGTACAGTCAAATAAGCAGCCTTTTGTCTCAGCTGGTGTACAACCCCTTCAAGGCCGTGCGCCTGACGCGCATCGACTGCGTCACGGACATTCAGGCCGGCCGCCGTACCGCCGACGTCGAAGCCGTCGAGCTGGATTCGGAAACCTACGCTCCGGGCGATACTCTCAAGGCGGTGATTTTTTTGCGGCCTTACAAGGGGTTGCGGCAGCGCGTCCCGGTTTCCCTGCCTTTGCCGGCGGACCTGCCCGAAGGCGCCTACACGGCCGTGATCAGTGACGACCTGACCAGTGCTCGCGCCGACTTGCGCGACAATCCGCACCTGGCTAATCCGCAAAACCTCGATCAAGCTTTCGAGGCCCTGAAAGTGCAAACCGCTGCCAAGCGCACCAACCTGGTGGTCCGCGTGGCGGTCGGCAGCACCGGCGTGGCCGTGGGCGGCCAGCCCCTGCCGAACCTGCCGCCGAGCATGGTGCAAATTCTCGGCCAAAGCCGGCGCACCGGCAGCCAGACCCTCGCCTCGGCCCTGGTGGCGCGACAGGCCACGGAGTGGGTCATCCAGGGAGGAGACTCGGTGCGGTTTTCGGTAACGAAGAATAAGAGGGTTACTTCAAGGGAATAGTGGGCGCATTTTTCCGAGCCGGAAGCGTCAGCGACGGCCCATACAGACCGTCGCTGACCTTCCGGCTCGGAAGTGTGAATAGTTACGAATTGCCAATGGCCAATTACCAATTGCCAATTGAAAATTGCTGTTGAAGATGAAATATTTAAGGAAAGATAGCCCCCATGTAAGAAATCCCCATCGCGTTTATCTCTCAAGGAGGTACTCTTATGGCTGATCTGCCATCAACCGGTTCGCCCCCAACCGAGTTTCCCCACATACCCTGGCTACCACCGGAGTATTTTGAAAACCAGCGCAACTTTTCGCCGGACGAACTGGCTAAGTATGCCGGTTTGTATGTGGCCTTCAGCTGGCAGGGTGACAAAATCCTGGCCAGTGGAAAGGACAGGGAAGAAGTTATCCAGAAACTGCTGGCCGCGGGCTTCGATCCTCACCGGGTTGTTTTTAGTTATGTGGACAACCCTTATTAAACTTACGGAATGAGTCTCCACTTTCATTATCAACTTGTGCGAGTCAAACACCCCGTCGGTCCGGTTTACGGTGACGAAAGGATAAAAGGATCACGCCAAGGGATTAGAAGAATTGCCAATTGCCAATTACCAATTGCCAATTGCCAATTGGCTTGTCGGATCGGTTGATTCATTTTGCTGATTAGAGGGTTATTCCCAGGGGAATAAAAGAAATTTCCAAATGGAAAGGAGGCCGAGTAATGACCCCAAAAGAACTATCGGATCGTTTGATCGACTTTGCCGTGCGGGTCGGCAAAGTGGTGGATGCATTACCCGACACCCGCTTGGGAAGGCACATTGCTGGCCAATTGGTCCGATGCGGGACATCTCCGCCGCCCAATTATGAAGAAGCCTGTGCCGCGGAAAGCAAAGCGGATTTCGTCCACAAAATTAAAGTTGCCCTCAAAGAACTCCGCGAAAGCAGTTGTTGGCTGCGCCTGATTATTCGGGCCAAACTTCTTCCTCAACATCGGCTCACCGACCTTTTGGATGAGTGTTTTCAGTTGTGCAATATTCTTGGCAGTTCCACGGCCACGGCATCGGGAAAACGAAAACCCAAATGATTTTTGCCAAGTGGGTAATTGGCAATTCTCATTCGGAACAGCTGGAGGCTCCATGTTCCCAGTTCCTTTTTCCCGCCGGTCTTCGGCAAATGAAAACCCAAATGATTTTTAGCCAATTGGCAAT
>CAZFGM010000324.1:0-8115 GCA_964518515.1 uncultured Alcaligenaceae bacterium
GACGGACATTCTTGTCCGTCCCATCCCTGCGGACGGACAGGAATGTCCGTCCTACAGAGGTAAGTTATTTCCTGCCGCTCGCCTTACACTCCCCGAAGCGAAATTGATATCGGCTGACCAAATCGGCATGTCCGCCGGGTACGTCATCAAAAGGCGCCAGAAAGATTCGTCCGGAAGGTTCGTGGAAAATGCCGATTCCCGTGTTACTGTAAGTGGATTTTGGGCGATGGCATTTTTTACGTCTTGCAGTTCTTGAGGATTGCACACCAAGGACATATTTAGCCTAACAACTGAAGCCTATCCGTCAATATTTGGTTCGCCTTAAGCCCGCTTGACCCGTGCCGCCGCCTCTTCCTGGGGAAGCGGGATGGTTTGGATCAAGCGCTTGATAATATCGTCAGTCGTAATGCCTTCCGCATCGGCGTTGAATGTCGTCACCAGCCGGTGCCGCAGCACGGGGTAGGCGACTTCCTTGATATCTTCGGTGGTCACGTGCAGCCGGCCGTGCAGGATGGCGCGGGCCTTGCCGCCCAGGATGAGGTACTGGCTGGCCCGCGGGCCGGCGCCCCAGGAAACAAACTCCGGGATGAACTTCGGCACGCCCGGATCGCGCGGCCGGGTCGCCCGCACCAGGTCGGCGGCGTAATGGAACACGTGGTCCGCCACCACCACTTGCCGCACCACTTCCTGCAACTGCAAAATCTTCTCGGCGCTCAGGATCGTGTCCACCTGGGGCTTGAGGGTGCTGGTCGTCCGCTTCATGATGGCCAGCTCCTCGTCGCGGCTGGGATAGCTGACCGTGACGTTGAACATGAAGCGGTCGAGTTGGGCCTCGGGCAGAGGATACGTTCCTTCCTGCTCGATGGGATTTTGCGTGGCCAGGACGAAGAACGGCTCGGGCAGGTGAAAAGTCTCGCCGCCGGCGGTGACGTGGTGTTCCTGCATGGCTTCGAGCAGGGCCGCCTGCGTCTTGGGCGGGGTGCGGTTGATCTCGTCGGCCAGGATGATGTTGGCGAAGATCGGCCCGTGCAGGAAGACGAACTTGCGCTGCCGGGTCTCCGGATCGTCTTGCAAGATGTCGGTGCCGGTGATATCGGCCGGCATCAGGTCCGGTGTGAACTGGATGCGCTTGAACGACAGGTGCAGAATGCGGGCCACGGTGCTGACGAGCAGCGTCTTGGCCAGCCCCGGCACGCCGACCAAAAGGCAATGCCCCTTGCTGAACAGGGCGATGAGCAATTCTTCGACGACTTGCTTCTGCCCGACGATGACCTTTGCGATCTCGTGGGTCAAAGTCTGGTAGGCGGCGGCGAGCTCGCGAACGGCCTGGGCCTCGGCGGGTAAGGGGGTGGGTTGGGACATCGGCAATTTAACTCCAAGTATCTGAGGCCGGGTAACCAACCCATTCTAATCTCCCAAGCGGACGCTGCCAACCGCGCGGTTAGTGGCCCTAGCTTCCCCCTCATGGCCACGGCCCATGAGAAGCCATTCGTTGCCGCGCTACCACCCCGCGGATCTTGCTTGGCATCGTCTTTGGGCAGTTCAACGTAGTACAGCCCCTGGTGGATCAGCAACAGCAGTTTGTGTCCGTCGGGGTGGACCACGATTTCCGAAATGCTTTGGCCAGCTTCGCCCAGGCGGAATTCACCCTTCTTGTTTCCTTGAAGGTCGTAAACTCTGAGATTGGGATTTTGATACGTGTAAGCTTGTTTGGCCTTGTCATCCAGCCCGTAAACATGAAAAAACTCTCCACGAGGAATTACCCCCACGGGAAGACGCAGGTCGTTGCACCGAAAAAGGTAAACGGAAGCCTTCTTATGGCCGGGGAAACCGGCCAGGGCGTTTCCACCTCCGGAGGGCAGGCACACATAGGCGCCACCAGGACTGAAAAGTATCTTCTTTACGGGGTGGATATTGACAAAATTGGGGCTTCTTTCCTCCAGGGTCAACTTGCCATCTTTGAGGCGGTGCCTGTAGAGAGCCAGGTCCCGGCGCGTGAACACGTACTTGCCGTCGGGGCTGACGGCCGCCAGTTCATGGTCGATGCCATAGGGGAGCACAAACTCACCTTTTTTCAGGTCCAACAGGAGGATTTGTCCGCTCCCGAGAAATCCTGTGTCGCGTTGGACAATGCCCACAGAAAGATTGGCCGCCGAGACTGTGTCGGCGACGGCCTCTGGGAGGGCGATTCGCTTCTTGACCTCCAACCGGTCCGCATCCACGACCCAAAGCTCTTTTTCATTGGCGAAGGTCAGAAGCAGTCCCTCGGCGGACAAGGCCATGCGCGGCGCCCGGCGGTTGGTGGCCAGGCGGCGCTCTTCCACCAATCCTGCGAGCAGAATTCGCTGCAAAAGGCCGTTTTCGTCCACGAGAAAAAAGGCCTTGCCGTCTGCCGACCAGAGGATTTTTCGAAAGGCCGACACCGGCAAGTCAATTCTCCGGACCATGAGCGGAGGGGCCATGATCTTCTTGGCTTCGAGGTGGCGCTTGACCAATTGGCTGCTGGGCAAGGCGATGTCGGCAAGCTTGGGCAGTGCCGGCAGCAGCATTTTTCCTTGATCGGGCTCCAAATGGGGCCCCTTTTCCCCTGGCCGCGTGCCCCGAACGTGAAGAAAGAATGCGCCGGTCTTGTCTCGTGGATAAAGGTTATCCTTGTTTCGCGTGCCAATAACAAGGCGATAGACGCCGGCTTTTGCAGGGGTATGGTCGATTCGAACCGAAGGGTGGTTGGAATTAAAGCTTACCACTTTATGGTCGGAATCCTCCAGGCGCAGGTACGGGACGAAATCGCGGCTCGCCAACTCCAGCGAATAAAGTCGCGCCGCTGCCATGGGAAACGTGTATACTTTGCAAAAGCTCCTGTTGACCGGCTCCTGAAAATCGGTGGCAAGGATCGCGCCGCGCAGAAAATGATCCCCCGCTTCCCGCTTGGGTTTGAATGGGTCCGGGACGAGTTTCTGGCCTTTTTTCTTTTCGTCCTTGCCCTTGTCGTCCTTGCCGATTTTTTTCTGCTCCTGTTTGGTATTTTCATCATCCCGCTTGAAAGCTTGCTTGTCCTTGCCTTGTTGATCCCCTTCGGATCGGTTGAGGAGAATAAAACCGAAAATCGCACCCGCCAGCAGGACTACGCCGCCGCCGCACAGACCGAGGATTAACCCGAGTGAACTTTGGGGCGCCGGGCCGGCTTTTCTTTCTTTGCCAGGAAGGATTGGGGTCTGGGCGCGCCTTTCGAACCGTTCGGGTTCCGAATAAGTTTCGCCGCGGGGGCCGTCGTGCGGGGCCTGGTCCGGGCGGCGGCCAGGCCGGAGCGTCCCCCCGTCCGGGTCGTTCTGTCCTGGGGGATAATCCCATTCCCCATCCTGGATCTTTTTGAATTCCTTCCTTTGCCGGATTTGAACCTGGTTGATCATGGGCTTCTCCGGGGAACAGGGCCTCGTGCTGGATTGGGGGTGATTCTAATCGAGGAAAGGTGGGTTGAAAATCAAAAATATCTTTTTTGGCGAAAATGAGGTCCCGGAATAAAAGCACCGGAAGGAAACTACGGGGCCGCCGCGGGCCTTCCTCGGCGGGCAAGGGGGTGGGTTGAGACATTACGACAAGGAACTCCGGAAGGATCAGTGGCGGTGGGCTGGTTAGGTTATTCTAACGGTCGCCGCTGCCGAATGCCACTGTTGCTTTCCCCGCGGTTGGGTGGCAAAGGAGGCTTTGTCCAGCTGCAGCGAGGGGGGAAGGCCCTTATCGTTGGCTTAACCGTGTCGCTAGCCCGCGCCAACCATATCATGGACCTCATGTACGAGCATTTTGAACACACGGCGGACCTGGGTTTGCGGATTCGGGCCCCCGATCTGGAATCGTTGTTCGCCGAAGCGGCCCAATCCTTATTCGCGGCCATCGTGGAAGATCTGGCCACCATCCAGCCCATCTGCAGAGTGGATATCCAACTTAGCGGGGACGACCGCGAATACCTTCTTTTCGACTGGCTCAAAGAACTGCTTTACCATTTCGATACCGAGCACTTACTATTTGCCCGTTTCGAGGTCCGTCTGCAAAACGACATGTTGACCGGGTCCGCCTGGGGAGAACCTGTGGATCGTCAGCGCCATGCCCTGGAACATGAAGTGAAGGCCATCACCTACCACGGCTTGAAAGTCGAAAAGACTTTGGACGGCTGGCTGGCGGAAGTGATCGTGGATATTTAAAAATGGTAAGCGTTCAGCACTCAGCGTTCAGCAATCAGCAGTTCCGATTGGCCAAGCGTTCGTGAAAACGACCTGAATCCCAGTTCAATCATAAAATTCTTGCAAGCGAGGGCTTGCTGAATGCTGACTGCTGAATGCTGAACTGAACGCTTAAGCGTTCAGCACTCAGCGTTCAGCAATCAGCAGTTCCGATTGGCCAAGCGTTCGTGAAAACGACCTGAATCCCAGTTCAATCATAAAATTCTTGCAAGCGAGGGCTTGCTGAATGCTGACTGCTGAATGCTGAACTGAACGCTTACTAAAAATGTTTTCAAGAAAATGGCAGGAACGGCCGACGAAACCAAAGAGACACGGCATCAGGCCGTGGACAACTCTTTCGGGCCCGCGCCCCGAGGCCGGCCATGAAGGCTTTGCCAAAGATTCCGGGTTATGAGCTGTTGGCCTGCCTGGGCGGCGGCCAGATCACCGCGGTGTATTCCGCCCGGGCCCTCGGCGACGATAGCCCTTGTGCCGTCAAGGTGTTGCGCCCCGATTGGCAGAATCAAGCCACCGCCATCAAACTCCTGCAGCGCGAGGCGCGGGCGTGCCTGGCGGTCCAGCATCCCCACCTGGTGCATTTGCGCCAGGTGCACGTGACCCGCCCGCCGTATTTCCTCGTCATGGACATTCTGACCGGGGAATCCATGCGCTGCCGCCTGCGCCGCGATTACGCCCTGGACCCGGCCGCGGCCGTGTGGGTCGCCCGGCAAACCGCCGAGGCCCTGGCCGCCCTGCATCGCGCCGGCTTTATTCACGGCGACGTCAAACCGGACAATATCCGCCTGGTCGGCGAAGGCCACGTCATTCTCCTGGACCTCGGTTTCGCCCATCGTCCCGGCGAAAATGCCACCCTGTTCGAAAACGGCTTCGTCCTGGGCACGGTCAACTACCTTCCTCCCGAAATGTGCGGCCCGCGACCCCGCGATGAGCTGGCCAGCGACCTGTTCAGCCTGGGCGTGACCCTGTTCGAGATGCTGACCGGACAGTTTCCCTATCCGAGCGGCACGTTGGAGCAAACGTTGCGGGGACGCGAAACCGACCCGCCGTTGAACATCGGCGAGCTGGCCCCCGATTTGCCCGCAAGCCTGGCGGACCTGGTGATCCGGCTGCTGGCCCGCCAACCCCAGGACCGGCCGCGGGCGTCCCAGGTGGTGGCCAAGCTGATTGGCCTGGAAATCGCCGCCCTGCGCTGGCGCAAAGCCGCATAATCAAAAGAAATTCGAATATCGAAATCCGAAACAAATCCGAATGTCGAAATCCGAATTAGTTCTGTTGTTTCGGATTTCGAATTTGTTTCGGATTACGATATTCGGATTTTGGATTTTTTTGATTTTGCTCAGGAATTGAAGTCGTTTTCCGTGAACAGCACGAAGCCGTTGCGCAGCAGAGTCTGGGCGGCGCTTTCGTGGTCCTCGACGTGCAGGGCCAGAGCGGCGCAGCCTTTCGGCCCGACCAGCAGGGGGTAGGCGTAGTGCACGTTGAGCTCGGCCTGGAGAAGGGCCTTGCAGATTTGCAGCACCGGCTGCGGGCCCTCGGGAAGCTGCACGACCAAGAGATCGCTTTCGGTGATGGGCAGCTTGGCCTGCTCGAATATCTCGCGGGCCCGTTCCGGATCGCTGAGAACCATGCGGACGATGGCGCAGTCGGCGGAATCGACCACCATCAGGGACACGATGTGATTGTCCGACGACTCGAAGCGGCGCACGACGTCCAGGAGGGCGCCGAGGCGATTTTCCAAAAAGACATTGAATTGACGCACGCTGGGCCAATCGCGTCCGCGCACGGTGCTATAGCCGAGCTGCGATCCTTCATCGCCGCCGAAAGTGCTCATGCCCGCTCCTTGTGTGAAGGAGCGTATAGTATACGGCGCATCCCTTGAAAAGGTCAACGCAAGGAAGGAATTCGACCTTGGAACAGGAAAGGCAAAACGAATTGGTAAAGGGAAAGTAAGCAGCCTCTCTCCCAAGAAGTAAGGGGTTATCGTTTTCGGCGGGTGATAGGCGGTTCGAAGACCTCGCGCAACACCACGGCGGTGGCCAGGGTTTGCGGATTGCGCAGGAATTGCAGGAGTTGCCAGGGATTGGCAAAGCCGCCGAGGAGAACGCGACGCGGCAAAGCGGGTTGGGAGCCGGCCCGCGGGTCGGGCGCCCCCGGTTGCACGATGCGGGCCACCACGACCTCTTCGGCCGTCGGCACCAGGGCCGGCAGCGGCGGCGGAGCGAATTCGTCCGCGCGGGGCCGGGGCGGGGGCGAAGTGGACCGGGCCGGTAACTTGGCCTGGGGGGTCACCGGTTGCGGCACGGCCAGGGACGGCCGGGCCCGCGGCGTTTCCGCCGGGGCGCTGACGGCAACTTTTTTGGCGGTTTCTTTTTTTTGTTCCGTGACGCCGCGGCGGCGGCGAACTTCCGACAGGAAGTCGTCAATTTCGGCCGAGGTGCGCCGCGGTCGTGGCCCGGTGGGTTCCGCCGGCGGCGCCGGGTTCGTCCGCCCAGGACGCCTTTGGTCCTGCTGATTGCGGGCCAGGTTGGCCAGCACCCAAACCGCCAAGGCGATCAGCGGAATAAGCCAGGTAATCCAGTCTCCCATGGGCCATCAACCGCCTTTCTCTTTATCCCCCAAGGCATGGCCATTCTTTATTACTCCGGGAATATTTTCCTGGCCAGGCTATCCCGTTCGACAAGTCCTGGAACACGGCGAAATTAAAACCTTTCCAAAAAATGACCAGGCATCATTCTGATTTCTTTCACGTAAACAATTCGGTTGGGTTCATCAACCCCATATTGGATACGCAAAAAACCACCATAATAACCCTGGAAAATCAACCATCCCAGGCTCGGTAAGCGGTATTGGGGATCTCCCCATGTCAATGGTTCCCGCGTCAGTTTTTGTTGAATGAACAGCAGTGCCTTCGCCAATTTGCTGGCGAGTCCGGCGGCCACAGCTTTCCTGGCCAGATCCTTGATTCTTTCCCTGGAAAAAGTGGAAAAAATCAAACGGTATCGTTCTTCGGCATTATCCGGCATTCCTTTTACCTTCCAGGATGGGTTGAATTTCTTCCATGACTTGTTCGAAGGAAAGCCCGTTTTTTTGCAGGTCCTCCAGTTCTTCCGCAGTGAAAGTAATTTTCTTTTGCATCAAGGCTTCCACGGAGATTCGAAAATTGTCTCGTTCTTCTTTGACTTTTTCCAACTCCTCCCGGAGCTGATCGCGCTCCGCGAGTAGATCTTTCCACGCTTTTTCCGGAGTGAAAAAGCCCACGATCTGCCCGGAAGCATCACGCAGCTCAAGAATTTGATTCGGGTTTAATGGAATTGACACGGTTTGCCTCCATTATTAATCAATGGCTATGAGTAGAGTAAGTTTCGAAACTCGGATATCGTCTTACCCCGGCCGGTTTTCGCCGCGCTCCAGGCGGCCGGTGCCGGCGATGGCGTTGCGCATGTCGGTGTCGGACTGGATATTGCGCATCTGGTAGTAATCCATCACGCCGAGACGGCCTTCGCGGAAAGCGAAAGCCAGGGCCATGGGCACCTCGGCCTCGGCCAGCATGACCTTGGCCCGGTTCTCCTCGACCATGGCCTTCATTTCCTGCTCCAGGGCCACGGCCAGGGCGCGGCGTTTCTCGGCATTGGCCTGGGCCACGCGCAGGTCGGCCGCCGCCTGATCGGCTTGCAGGTTGGCGCCGATGTTCGCCCCAACGTCGATCTCGGCCACGTCCACCGACACGATCTCGAAAGCGGTTTGCGAATCGAGCGAGCTTTTCAAGACGGCCTGGGAAATCACGTTGGGATTGGCCAGCACGTCGGTGTGGTGCTCGGCCGAGCCGATGGCCTTGACGATGCCCTCGCCGACGCGGGCGATGATGGTTTCCTCGGTG
>CAZFGM010000325.1:0-8101 GCA_964518515.1 uncultured Alcaligenaceae bacterium
GAAGTATTCGTCCACCGCCCGGCGGGCGCCTTGCCAGTGGCCGTAATCATCGATGATCAGGACGCCGCCGGCCGCCAGCCGCGGGTACAGGTGCACCAGTTCGTGATACGTTGATTCATACCAGTCGGTGTCCAGGCGGAGCAGGGCTATTTGCCGGGGCGCCTGGTCCGGAACCGTGTCCTCGACCTTTCCCTTGACGTAAGCGATCCGATCCTTGGGGTATCCTGTACTGGCCATGGCTTCCTGCACGGCTTGGAGCGGACAATAGGCCCAAACAGCGGAGGTGGCCTTTTCGGAAACGGCCAGCAAGTCGGCGGCGGTCCGATTATGCAGATCGCGGTCCAGATCACTGGGTGGCGGCATGCCTTGGAAGGTGTCGAACAAGAAGAGGCGGCGGGCGGCGGCTTTCCGAGCCGGAAGCGTCAGCGACGGTCTGTATGGGCCGTCGCTGACGCTTCCGGCTCGGAAACCCAGCAAGGTCAGGGCGGCGGCCATCATGCTCCCCCCTTTCCACACGCCGCATTCGACGATGTCGCCCGAAATACCATGCTCTTCCAGATAGGTGACGGCCCGCACGAGGGCGGCGACCCGTTCGGGCCCAGTCATGGTAAAGGGCTTGACGCGCTGCCAGATGGCTTGAAGGCATTTTTTCGGAACCTCAGGAAATTCCGCGGCAAGGGCAAGCAGCGGCACGGTTGGTTGCCCGCCAAGTTTGCGAGTCAGCCGGTGCACACCGCGTTTCAGGGTTTGCAGCATAATATTTTCTCCTAACGCGGCTGAGCCGCAACCCAAGAAGAGAAAGATTAAGAGGAAGATCAGGAGTAGGAAGAGGAGTAAGAGGAAGATCAGGAGTAAGAGGAGGATTCACCGCTACAGTTTCCCTCTTACTCTTACTCTTACTCTTACTCTTTCTCTTAATCCTCTTCCTAATCTTAATCGTCCTCTTTCTCCTTCTCTGGGGGACCTCTTCGCCTCCTATCGCGCTCCACACTCCGCGCTCCACCCTCCACCCCTCCCGGCCGTCGAGCCACGACGCGCACCTGAAACCAGGACCGCTCGATCCGGCCGTAGATTCGGCAGACCAGATCGAACAGCCGGCGGCCCAGCAGCCGGGCCAGCGCGCGATAATGCGGCGGCCATTTGTGGATATAGGGCTTGCACTCCAAGACGGAAAAACCCGCCTCGGTGAAGAGATTGCCCAGGCACATCGGGCTCCACGAATACAGATGACGGTTGATGTCGCCCGGCTGCCAAGCGTAGCGGATGGATTCGCAAGGGACCACGAACACGATGATGCCGCCCGGCTTCAATTTCGGCCACAGGCCCTGCAATTCCTGGAACGGATACTGCGTGTGCTCCAGGGCGTTGTTAGAGATGATGACGTCGGCCCAGGCATCGGCCACTTCGCCGGCATTGGCGTAGGTGGGGATGCCGAATTTTTCCGCGGTCCGGCGGGCGACGGGATTGACGTCGATGCCGGCCCTGGCGCGGCAGGCCAGGTGGGCGAGGAGGTATCCGCCGCCGCAGCCGTAATCCAGCACCGCCGCGTCGGGTGGAACGAACTCCTGGAACTTGGACAGGTTGGCCCAGCCGCCGAAGCGGCCGATCTGGGACTGCCAGGAAAAATAGCCGGCGTCGTAATGACCGGCCGGGGTCAGAGACAAGCTGGTCGCATCCATGCGTCGTGATCCTTTCCTTCCCAAGCCCGCAGGCGCTGGCGAGCGGCCGGTGTTAACCGGCCGGTTAACACCGGCCGCTCACCAACAACCGGCCCAGCCAGGATTTCAATCCGCGAAACAGGCCGCGCCGCCGCCCCGGTTGCAGGTTCCGCAAGAAGGTTTTCACCGCCTCGTACATGGGACCGGAGACTTCTATTTTCTGGGGAAAGCGCCGCACCGGCCGCTCGGCCAGGGCGGTTTCGAAAACCGAGGACGGCGTGCAATGCGTGCCGCTGCCGTCCCAGCCGCGGTTGCGGACGAAGGAGCGTGCCGGAAACAGCGTGAGGCCGCGCTGCCCAAACACTGCCAGGTGCCAGCGCACCGCCCAGGAATCGGCCTGGCCGGCATGCACTTGCTGCAAAAGCCGGGAATACGAATAGCTGCCGTCCAGGTCGAAGCGCCGCCGGACGCTTGCGTCGGCAAGCACTTCTTGCCAGCCGGCCAGGTCGGCATCGAAATGCCGCCAGGCCCGTTTCCAGGTCGCCCAACCCCACGAGGAGATCATCGGCAAAAAGCCCGCTTCCTGGTCGCGCGGCACCCGCACCGGAAACATGTATCCGGAAATCTGCATGACGCGGGACTGCGGACGATAGCGCTCGAGGGCGGCATTCATGAACTCCAGAAAACCGGGCGCCAGTTCCAGGTCGTCTTCCAGAACGATGACTTCCTCATGCCGGTCGAGGACCTCGCTGACCCCGGCGATGATGGATTGGGCCAGGCCGGCGTTGGTTTGCCGTTCGTGAACGGTGACTTGCCCGCACCAAGAGTGGCGACGCACCAGGCGGCGTACCTCGGCGACGGCCGCGCCTTCCTGGGTGGACCGGGGCCCATCACAAAAGATGTACAGGTGCGATTTCCCCGCCAGGGGATTCATGGCCAGCGTTTGTAAAACCCGCCGCGTGTGGGCCGGCCGCTTGTAAGCGAACAGGACGATGGGGGCGCAAAACAGGCCGTGGGGAGAAGGTCGGCGTCGCTCCTGAATTCGCAGCATGAAGGCCTCCCTGCCTTGCCGAGATTGGAGAATCCAGGGAAAGGTAGCCGGTGGAAACGGTTGGGGTCAAGGCCATTTCGCAACCTGGAACGAGCCGCCGGGTTTATCCCGGCGGGACAAGCCCCGCCGCTGAATAGTTTCGCGATTTGGCGAACGATGCGTTCACGATCCAGAGCACGAGAGAGCTTTTTTATTTGGCCAACACCTTCTCCAGCGCCGCGCGCATGCGTTTCTCCGCCCCTGGGGCCACCCAGTTCCAGTCCGACAGGTTGCCGTCGCGCTCCTCGACCGCCTGTTCGTGCGGAATGTAGCCCGGGGCGCATTCGCCGTAGCCCATGACCACGACGAAGGAATCGGGGCGGATTTTCTGGGCCAGGAGTTGGTACTCGACGTAGGCCTCGGCGGGCAGGAGGACCAGGTGGGCCTTGCCGAAGTCGAGGGCGGGAACGTCGATGGTGACGCCGGCATCGGCGCGCTGCCGCCAGCTCAGACCCAGGGCGGCCAGGCACTGGCCGAACGGCCGTTTGTCGCTGGTAAGCCGCTTGGTCAAGTTGTCCACGGTGAAGCCGGGGCCGTCGCGCGGTTCCAGGCGCATCTTGGTTGAGCGAAATCGGATCTTGTCGAGCGAATGGCGCTGGCTGGTTTTCCAGGCCTCGGTCATGGCGCGGTAAATCTTGTCGGCGAGCATGGCGCGGTTTTCCACCGCGCCGTCGTTGTACTTGCCGGCGGTGACGTTGCCGCTGCAACCAGACGTGTAAAGTTGCGTGACCTTGGGGGTGTCGGCCTGGCGGCGCTTGCGGGCCAGGCCGACGAAATCCGCCGTCACCTTGCCCTGGCCGTAATAGCTCATCGGATGCGTCGCGTAACACGACAGGGCCAGCAACGCCTGGTCGCCGTCCCAGAAACTCAGGGTCTTGAGCCAGGGATCGATAGTGCCTTCCTCGGCGGCGCGGATTTTCGGATCCTTCGTGGCGCTCATGCGGTTGAAGCGCGGCTTGCGGTCCGGCCCGAGATAGCGGCGATTCGACGCCACCTCGGCGACCTTGCCCTGGCCGATACCGTAATGCGTGATCGGCCGCGCTTTCTTCAAGCTTGCCTTGAGGGCTTTGGCCACGCGCTGCACGGCCTGCTCGTGAAAGTCCAGGTCGCAGATTTTGCCGGCCGCCTTGTGCCTGTCCAGCAGCTTCTGGGCCGTCAGGTCGGCGATGGGGGCGTCGTGCTGGTGCAGGCTGGTGACCAGGACGCGCTCGCGCGAAGTGCCGGCGGTCTCGGCCAGCACCGTCCGCCAGCGCTCGTAGGCGTCGTTGCGGATTTCGCACCAGTCGATGGCCGTCACCACGATGGGCTTGCCATCGCCGAAGAGGACGAAGCCGAGGGCGAATAGAGGATCGTCGATGGCCTTCACCGGCGCGATGCCGCCGCCCATGCACGGATGGCCTAAGGGCGGCGTGACGTCGGCGGCAAAGACGGCGAGGCGATAGTGAGGTTTTTTGTCCGGTTGTTTGTCCTCACCCCAGGCCGGCAGGGAAAAGGTGAAAGCGGACAATAGAAAGATAAAGGCGGAGCGCATAAGTCATCCCTTGGTAACCCCCAGGGCTCGAAGACTCGCCCTGGGGCTTGTTGGTTTTGGGCA
This sequence comes from uncultured Alcaligenaceae bacterium, assembly GCA_964518515.1. Taxonomy (GTDB): domain Bacteria; phylum Planctomycetota; class Planctomycetia; order Gemmatales; family Gemmataceae; genus CAZFGM01. Next base: position 4,343 of record CAZFGM010000325.1, read on the forward strand.
GGCAGTCCTTTGGCTTTGCTTCGGACTATTGAAGAATTTTCTTGTGTTTCTCGTTTTTTTAGGTTTACTGGTCCTGAAGGCCAGGGAGTTCCTGGCAATAAACTTCAGGAATTTTTCTACGAGGAGGTCTGATTATGCGACCCAGGACTTATCGTTGCCAGTTGGAGCAACTGGAAGACCGCACCGTGCCGGCGACCTTGAGCGGCACCATTCCCGCCGCGGCGATCAGCAACGTCAGCGGTTCGGGCAGCGTGAATACCAGCAGCAGCCTCATCCAATTGTCCGGCACCATAACTACCAATGGCGTGACCGCCACCGGGTCCGTAACGGTGACACCCGGTAGTGGCGGGGCCATTGTGACGGGTACCGTAACTCCTTTGCATTAAATTGGCTTTGGGAAGCGGGATTTCCTCGTTTTCTCAACCCGTCCAGTGATGAGGTTCACCAATCCTGATCCACCGCGGCCGGCGGTTCCTGGCAGAAGAAATGGAACGGCCGCACCAGGTCGCGGAAGGCGGCGCTGGCCACGCTGACGGTGCCCCATTTCGGGCTGCGCACGCGCATGTGCCGGCGATACTCATCCACCGGCACGGCGCGAAGCAAATAGCGCTTGCCGCGCCAGGTCCATAAGTCGGCGGTGTCGTCGGGGATTTCGACCTTCGGCTGCAAGTGATAGAGGAAGACGAGCAAGCCCTGGTAGTCGCCGCCGAACAGCTCGACCCAGCTTTGCAAGCCATCGACGTCTTCCTGGGTGGACCAGCATTCCCACACGCGCCGCGGCCGCTCGGCGGGGCCGGCGGGAAAGCGGCGGCCCTTGACGTCGATCAACAGGCGAGCGGTCTCGCCCAGGACGATGAAATCCAGGTTCTTGACCGGCCGGCCGCCGAGGAAAGCGCGGCGCGTTTCATCCACGCCCACGTAGCACAATCGGTGCCACTGGAGATAGGCTTCGAAGGCGGCTTCGTAGTGGTTGCTGCGGTCCATGGTGGTTGGGATTTTAAAGTAATTCGGAAGCCGCCCGCGTGAGGCGGGGAAGTCGTCCCTTTTTCCTTAATTGCAAAAGGCGCTGGAAAAGCGTGTTTTTTACCTCCCTATTTTCACCCAATCCAAGAACCTTCACCAACTCGTCGAATTCCGGGGTGTAAGGGAGTTGATCCACGGGCTTGCCAATTTGAATGTAAGCGGCCAAAAGTTTTTGATCTTCGGGTGCAAGCGGAGGCAATTCCCAAAACTCTTCTTCTTTTTTTATAGGCATCTTATTCTCCTTCCTGCTGAAGCCGAAGGACCGCGGATCGCACGGCTCCTTCGAGATCCCGGAACAAGTTTCGCGCTGTAATGTTCATCCCGTCCAAATTGCGCATGGCGGTGGCGGAATCCGAGACAGGCAGATTAATCTTGGTCACGGCATCTCCAAAAAATTCCTCGGTAGGCACCTTGGCGGATCCAATTCGAACGAAAACTCCCCTTTGCGAAAGAGCCCGAGGATTGAACCAAAGGAGTTCCCTATCTTGAATTAACTCGATATCAGGAGTGTCTGGGAGTTTGCCAAGGTTCAAAGCCCAGATCGCCGCTGGTTTCGTTTGTCCCACGCCCACTCCTTGGAAGGCAAAGAAAGCGGCTATATAGGGTGATTCGGTCCAATCCATCAAAGTAGAGGGTAACCCATGATGGCGGGCCAACAGATCCAAGGCAGGTCCGATTGGAACTTCCCTTGGAGCGAGGCCAACAAGCTCCTGGCGGAAAAAGTCCAACAACCTTTGCTCAATCGCAGTTCGTTCCGTATCACTGGAAAAACGTCGGAAACGATCCAAGGTCGTTTGCAGCAGCCAATCCGAATTACTCTGGCCCCGAAACCATGTCACCGCACGATTTGCGGGCGGAATAGCGTATTGCTTATCAATTAGTGCTTTGAATCCCTGCCAACTCCGTAGGTGAATGACTTTCATACTTTGGCTTGGTCCTTCGAATTTCCAATCCTCGACCCGAAGGATATTTTACCTCCAAGGTATGCGTGGGGTCTATTTGAAAAATGTCTGAAGCAACGTTAACACTTCCCCGGCCGGCACTGCCCTTTCCTCGCGTCGTGCCAGGTCCTTGACCTTCCACACCCCCTGGGCGAACTCGTCGGGGCCGGCGATGAGGGCGGCCTTGTGGCCGCGCCTCTCGGCGTACTGGAGCTGCTGGCCGATCTTCTTGGCCTCGGGGTAGACCTCCACGCCGATGCCCTCGGCGCGCAACGTCCGGGCCATTTTCTGGTACATCCCCAAGTAGTCGGCGCTGAACTGGACCAGGAGCACCGGCGCCGGCGTGGACACCGCCTCGAGCTTTTTCAGCTCTTCCAGGGCCGCCAGCAGACGGTCCAGGCCGAGCGAGGCACCGACGCCCGGCAAGATTTGCTTGGTGAACAGGCTGGCGAGGTTGTCGTAGCGGCCGCCGGAGCAGACGCTGCCGATGCCGGGCAGGTCGCCGAGGAACGTCTCGTAAATGGTGCCGGTGTAGTAATCCAGGCCGCGGGCGATGGCCACGTCCAGGCGCAGCCGGTCCTCGGGCACTCCGGCGGCCAGGGCGGTCCCGAGTAACTCGTCGAGCCGGCGAATGCCCTCGGCCGCCTTTGCATTGGCCCCGAAATCGCCCCGCAACCGGTCGAGGATCTCGGCGTTGGCCCCCTGCGTCTGGGCCAGGGCCAGCAGGCGATCCGCCTGGGCCGGCTTTACCTCGGCCTTCTCGGCCATCTCCGCTTTCACCGCGTCGGCGCCGATCTTGGCCAGCTTGTCCAGGGCGATCAGGCACGGCTTGGTCTTGCCCGCCAGGCCCAGCTCTTCCAACAGGCCGTTCAGCACCAGGCGATTGTTGAGGTGAATCTTGAAGCTGGTAATGCCCAGAGCGAGCATAAGGTCGTGAATGACCAGGGCGATCTCGGTGTCGGCGGCGTTGGCGGTGGTGCCGATGATGTCGAAATCGCACTGCCAGAACTCGCGATAGCGGCCGCGCTGGGTGTTTTCGCCGCGCCACACGGGCCCCATGTGGTAGCGCTTGAACGGCGTGCCCAGCTTGCCGAGGTGCTCGGCGGCGAAGCGGGCGAACGGCACGGTCAAATCGAAGCGCAGGGCCACGTCGCGGCTGCCGTGATCGGTGAAGCGGTAGAGCTGTTTGTCCGACTCCTCGCCCCCCTTGCCCAGGAGGATTTCGGCGTATTCCAGGGCCGGCGTGTCGATCGGGGCGTAGCCGTAGGAGCGGTAGACGCGCCGGGCCTGGTCGAGCAGGTGCTCGCGCGGCATCATCAGCTCGGGCGGATAATCGCGAAAACCTTTAAGCGTGCGCGGTTGAATGAGATCGGCCATGATCGGCTGCCAATGGGGTGTAAGGTGATGAGTAGGACTCGGATTACCCGTAGGACGGATTTCTAATCCGTCCGGTTGCGGGGGCGGACGGATTAAAAATCCGTCCTACAGAAAAATACTTCCTACCGTTCGCCAAATACAAATCTTCCTCTTTCCAAAGACAAGGGAGGAAGGTTTCAGGTTATTTCTTAATATATGTAGAACAGGGAGAACAGGGCTACTTTGCTTGCCGTTTAGCGCTCGGGAAAAATCAAGCGAGCGCGAAACGCCAGGCAGGACATCAACTGAGGAATTTCACCCATGCAACTCATCAGCCGTGAACAAGCCCGCAAGTACGCCTTCGACTGGGAAGATAAACCCCTGCTGCGGGTCAAAGCCGGTGAAAGTTTCGCCATCGAGACCTACGACGCCTCGACCG
>CAZFGM010000326.1:0-8092 GCA_964518515.1 uncultured Alcaligenaceae bacterium
GGCGCAGCGCCGAATTGAAGTACCAGGCTCCCTATTCCTCCGTCATGGCCGCCGACATTCAGGGGGTCCGCCAATACCTCCAAAACGGCTACGTGGACGATGAAAATGGCGGCTTCCTTTTTGGCGTCGCCGCCAAAGACGGCACGCTGCTCTGGTCGCAAGCCACTTTCAAGCATTACAGCTATGCCATCGCGCCCAACCCGATCATCGTGGGCAACCAGGTGTACGTGACCAGCGGTTACGGCGCCGGCTGCCACCTGTTCGACATCGCGGCCGGCTTCAAGGTCAAGGACCTTTATGCCAAGGCGCAGAGGAGCGTGATCAAGAATACCCACGGCGGCGTCGTCCTGGTCGGCGACCACATCTACGGCCATTCCGAGCAAAAATGGGTGTGCCAGGACTTCAAGACGGGGGAGCGGCAATGGATGGAACGCACCCAGTGCCGCAGCGGTGCCATCCTGGCGGCGGACAACCGTTTGTACTTGTACAGCGATGAAGGCGAGGTTGTGCTGCTGGTGGCCAATCCCAAGAAGTGGGAGGAAGCCGGCGGTTTCAAAATCCCGGAAACTTCCCAACTGCGGGCGACCCTGCCTTCGTTGCGGGCCGCCGGCGTCTGGACGCACCCGGTCATCGCCAACGGCCGCCTGTTCCTGCGCGACCAGGAATTGATTTTCTGTTTCGACATTGCGAAAAAAGATAAATCCGAAATTTGAAATCAGAAATTCGAAACAAATTCGAATTGCCAATCCGAACAAACTAATTGGAACTCCAATGTTTCGAATTTCAGTAGTTCCAAATTTGGCCGGAGAGGAAGGTCCCCAAGGATTTGATTGTTGAATTGGTTTTGGAATTTTTTTGGAAAATGTTTTTTTAGCTTGCCTCCGTTCATCCCATTATGTACGCTATTACGTACGTTGAGAGGTAGTAAAGAGAGAGGTATTCGTGGAAACGATCAACGTCACCAAGGCCAGAACCCGACTTTTTTCCCTCTTGGACAGGGTTTCCGAGACGCACGAGCCCGTGGCCATCAAAGGGAAACGGGCGGGGGCCGTGCTGATATCCGAGGAAGATTGGCGGTCGATCCAAGAGACGCTTTACTTGCTGTCTATCCCGGGCATGAGGGAATCCCTTGTCAAGGGGCTGAAAACTCCCATTGCAAAATGTAAGAAGGAACTCGATTGGTGAGCTGGACTCTGGTCTATACCAAGCAGGCCCACAAAGACGCCAAGAAGATTGCTTCGGCCGGTCTCAAAGCCAGGGTGCAGAAACTTCTCGACATCCTTGCCCACGATCCATTCCAGACGCCGCCGCCTTACGAAAAACTGGTCGGCGACCTCGCCGGGGCCTATTCGAGGCGGATCAACATCCAGCACCGTTTGGTCTATCAGGCCCTAATCAAGCAAAAGGTCGTCAAAGTGTTGCGCATGTGGACCCATTATGAATAACCATGGATTTCCAGGGCGGGCAGGTGCCGGCCCTGCACAGGAACGACCGGAAAGCTCCGGGCCTGCGCGCCGCCCTCTTCACGCTCCAACTCGGCGGGGGTCACGCCGAGCGGGATGAATCCTGAGCAACCATGAAATAGCCAGGGCGGAAACGGGTGGAAAAATGTCGGCGGGTGAAGACTTTCTGTCGCGTTCCGAGTTGGCCCAGCTGCAAGGCCGGCGGCTGGGGTGGCTCCTGGACAAGATTCTGCCCGCGAACCGTTTTTATGCCCGGAAGCTAGCCGCAGCCCGCCTGAGCCGCGACGACATCGTCGCTCCCGACAGCCTGGGCCGCCTGCCGTTCACCACCAAGGCCGAGCTGGCGGCCGACCAGGAAGCTCACCCGCCCTACGGCACGGTTTTGACCTATCCGCGCGAGCGCTATTGCCGGCTGCATCAGACGTCGGGAACGCTGGGCCGGCCTCTGCGCTGGCTGGACACGGCGGAAAGCTGGAATGGGATGCTGGAATGCTGGGACGCCATTTTCCGCTACGCCGGGGTGACGGAAACGGATCGGCTGTTTTTCCCCTTTTCCTTTGGGCCGTTTCTGGGCTTTTGGACGGCTTTCGAAGCCGCCGCCCGCTTGGGGTGTTTTTGCCTGCCCGGCGGCGGTCTGAGCACCCTCGCCCGCCTGCGTTTTCTGCTGGACAACCAGGCCACCGTCGTTTTGTGCACCCCGACCTATGCCTTGCGCTTGGCGGAGGTTGCCCGCGAACAGGGGATTCCTCTGGACAAAGCCGGCGTGCGGGCTTTGATCGTGGCGGGTGAACCGGGCGGCTCCATCCCCGCTACCCGCCAGCGAATCGAACAAGCCTGGCAAGCCCGCGTCTTCGATCACAGCGGCTTGACCGAAGTGGGACCGATGGCGATTGAATGCCGGGAGAACCCCGGCGGTCTACATATTCTGGAAGGACACTACCTGGTCGAAATCATCGACCTGGACAGCGGCGCGGAGGTGCCGCCGGGCCAGGTGGGCGAATTGGTGGTGACCAACCTGGGCCGGGCCGGCAGCCCGCTGCTGCGCTATCGCACGGGCGACCTGGTGCGCGTCGATCCGCGCCCGTGCCCGTGCGGGCGGACGTTTCTCCGCCTGGACGGCGGCATCCTCGGCCGGACCGACGATATGATCCATCTCCGGGGCAACAACGTTTATCCCAGCGCCCTGGAGAACGTGCTTCGCCGCTTTGCCGAGGTCGCGGAATATCGCATTGAGATCGATCGCACGGCGACGCTGGCGTCGTTGCGGATTGAGGTGGAGCCGGTGATGTCCCAGGCGGGTCAGGATCTGGCCGAGCGCGTGGCCGCGGCCATTCGCGACGACTTGCTGTTCCGGGCGGAAGTGACGGTGGTGGGACCCGGAACTTTGCCAAGGTTTGAAATGAAGGGGCGGCGGATTGTGCACAAAGGAAAGGAATAAAACCCAGCTCCGGGTGCTGGGTGCGGGTGGTTTTGACCAAACGTTTGTCGGCCTGGCCGACCCCGCCGGAACCAACATCACCGACCTTTAACGGAGCAACCACAATGGCAGACCTTGCTACTTCGACAACGGCCCAGAAGAATTGGACTTTGCTGGATGGCAACCGCGAACTGGCGGTCACCGATTCCTGGGAGGATCTAGAAAAAGCCCTCGTGAATATTCCCCAAAAAGCTTTCACCCCGAACACGATTGTTGGCCTGATTTCTCCTCAAGGAGATACCCTTTCGCTTGGAATTGCCGGCCCCGGCAAGGATAACCCGGAACTAACCATACCCCTGGCCTGCATTAATTACATGGACCGAACCCGCAATCCTCCCTACCTTACCGTGGTCGGCGATCCAGCGCTTTCCTTCGAAAAAGGCGGAGTGATTGTTTTTAAATATGAGGAAGGAACCTGGACGGAAATCCTACGCCGTAATTGCGTTCCCGTTGAAACCATGGTTCGTGTCGCCAAGCATTTTTTTCAAACCGGGTCTTTGCCGGATTGGATCGGGTGGGAGCAAGTTTAGTTTCCAGCCGGAAATCGGCTGCACTTTCCCGAGGGTTTTATGAAATCTTGTTTTTTTTCCTTTTTAAGCCTGTTATTTGTCGTGATGACCTCCCGCGCTGCCGACTGGCCCCACTGGCGCGGCCCGTGGCAGAACGGCGTTTCACCCGAAAAAAACCTGCCCGCCAAGTGGTCGCCGACAGGCGAAAACCTCATCTGGAAGGCACCCTACGGCTGCCGCTCCACGCCGCTTGTTATGAACGGGCGGGTTTACCTCATCAATTACGCGGCCGAACACGTTAAGAAGAACGGTAAGATTGAAGACGTGCCGCAAACCATCCAGGAACGCGTCCTGTGCCTGGATGCCAACACGGGCAAGTTCATCAACGAGCATCGCTTCAACGTCTTCCAGTGCGACATTGTCACGGTGCGGCTGGGCTGGACCGACCTGGCGGGGGACCCGAAGACGGGCAACGTCTACGCCCACGGCTCGCAGGGCTACCTCAACGCCTATGACAAGGACCTCAAACGGCTGTGGTCGCGGCAGTTGACCGAGGAGTTCGGCCGCGTCACCGGCTACGGCGGCCGCGTCACCAGTCCGCTCGTCGAGGGCGATCTGGTCATCCTCGGCATGATCAACTCGAGCTGGGGCGATCAGGCCAAGGGCAATGATCGTTTCTTCGCGTTCAACAAGTACGACGGTTCCGTGGTCTGGGTCAGCGAGCCGCGTCCCGAACAGAGAGGCACGTACTATTCGCACGCCATCGCCGCCACCATCAACGGCGTGCGCCTGGTCATCACCGGCACCTCGGACGGCTCCGTGGCGGCCATGCAGGCCAACACCGGCCAGGTCGCGTGGAGTTACAATCTTTCCATCGCCCCCATCAACTCCTCGCCCGTATTCGATCCGAAGACGAAATACGTCTATATCGGCAGCGGCGAGGAAAGCCCGGACAACAACGTCCAGGGACGCATTGTCTGCGTCGATGCCGGCAAGGTCGAGGACGGCGCGCCGGCCCTGGTGTGGCAGAAAGACGGAATTAAAGCGCGCTATGCCTCGCCGATTCTCGACACCCAGGCCAGCCGCCTTTATGTGCCCGACGACCAGGGTCAGCTCTACTGTTTCGAGGCGAAGAGCGGCAAACAACTGTGGAAATTCCGCTACGGCCGCAATGCCCGCGGCTCCCCCGTGCTGGCCGACGGCAAAATCTACGTCGGCGACGTCTTCTCGAAGTTCTCCATCTTGCAGCCCGGCGACAAGAAGTGCGTCAAGCTGCACGAACACTTCTTCCCCTCGCCGGACGGCGATGTCGAAGTGAACGGCACTCCCGCGGTCGCCAACGGCCGCGTGTATTTCGCCACCAGCGACGAGTTCTTTTGCATCGGGCTGAAGGACGCCAAACCGGCGAAGAACTTTTTTCTGGTCCCTCCCCCCGCCCTGCCCCCAGGCAAAGCGACCCAACTCCAAGTCCTACCAGCCGAGGTCAGGGTGCATCCGGGCGAGAGTGTCTCATTCCGCCTGCGGACATTCGACGAGAAGGGGAACTTCGTCGCCGAGGAGCCGGTGAAAGACGCATCGTGGTCGCTGCCGACGCCGCCCCCGCCGCCGGGCAAGAAGATCAGCCCGCCACCGCTCAAAGGTGAGATTGCCGAGGGCAGACTGACCGTGGATGCCAAGTTGCCCAGCCAGCATGGTTATTTGCTGGTCAAGGCGAACGGCCTGACGGCGCGGGCGCGGGTGCGCGTGGCCCCGCGTTTGCCGTACACCCAGGATTTCGAAAAGGTTCCCGAGGGCACCGTGCCGGGCGGCTGGATCAACACGCAGGGCAAGTTCTACGTCGCCAAGGTCGAGGGCAACAACGTTCTCAAGAAAGTGAACAACAGCTCCAAGCCACCCATCGTCGAGGGGTTCGCCTATATCGGCACGCCCGCCATGAAGGATTACACCATCCAGTGCGACGTGCTCGGCACGGTCAAGAAAATGGGCACCGATGAACAGATGCCGGAAATCGGCATCGTGGCCAACCGCTACACCCTGCTGCTGGCGGGCAATATTCAGAAACTGCGCATTCTGTCCTGGGAGGTCCTACCCCGCATCGACCAGACCATTGGTTTCGCGTGGAAGCCGGGCGTGTGGTACCGCATGAAGCTGACCGTGGCGGCCAAGGGACAGGTCTTCGGCAAGGTCTGGCAGCGCGATCAGCCGGAGCCGAAAGCATGGACGGTCAGCGTCACCGATCCGCGGCCGAACACCGAGGGCACCCCCGCGCTGTTTGGCGCCGTCACCGGCGTCGCCGAGCCGCGGCCGGGCAACGACATCTACTATGACAACGTGATCATCACTCCCAACAAGAAGTAACTCCGGTTTGGGCGAGCGGCCGGTGTCAACCGGCCGGTTTATACCAAGAAGTAACTGGCGAGCGGCCGGTGTCAACCGGCCGGTTGACACCGACCGCTCGCCAACATGAGGAGGCTGCCATGCGATCTTATCCCATGCTGGGACGTTGGTTGGCGGGGCTAATGACCTGCGCCGTGCTCGCTGCCGTCGTCATGTTCGGCGTGACCGGCGATCAGCCCAAGGAAAAACCCGGCGGAAAGATCGAGAGCACCGCCGATAACTGGGTCATGTTCGGCGGCAACCCCGACCGTAACTTCGTCAACACCAAGGTCAAAGGACTGCCCGCCGAATGGGACGTCGATCCCATGAAGCCCAAGAACATCCGCTGGGTGGCTGATCTCGGCTCGAAGGCCTACGGCGGACCGGTCATCGCCGGCGGCAAGGTGCTCGTCGGCACCAACAACCAGAAGCCGCGGCAGAAGTCGATCACCATCGACGGCAAAGAGGTGCCGCTGTTTAAAAAAGAACCGGACAAGCTCAAAAAAGGGAAGGACAAGATCGTGCCGATCGACCTGGGGGTCATGATGTGTTTTGCCGAAAAGGACGGCGCCTTCCAGTGGCAGCAGGTCTACTTCAAGTTGCCGTCGGGCCAGGTCAACGACTGGCCCTACGAAGGCATCTGCTCGACCCCGCTGATCGAAGGCGACAAGTTCTACTACGTGTCCAACCGCTGTGAAGTCGTGTGCGGCGGCCTCGACGGCAAAATTCACTGGAAGCTCGCCATGATTGGCGAGTTGGGGGTCTTTCCGCATAACCTCGCCGTGTGCTCGCCCCTGCTGGTGGGTGACGACCTGTGGGTCGTCACGGCGAACGGCGTCCATAAGGACCATATCAACGTCCCGGCGCCCAAGGCCCCCAGCTTCATCCGCGTCAATAAGAAGAGTGGCAAGGTGACCTGGCAGAACAACCTGCCCACCGCCAAGCTGGTCGAGGCGGGCAAGGCTGAGCAGGAAATTACCGCAGCCTTCTTCAAAAACCTCGTCAATCGCGGCGAACTGATCCAACACGGCCAGTGGTCGAATCCGGCCTACGGCGTCGCCGATGGCCAGCCGCAGGTCGTCTTTCCCGGCGGCGACGGCTGGATCTACTCATTCGAGCCGAAGGACGGCAAGCTGCTGTGGAAATTCGATTGCAATCCCAAGGACGCCAGGTATGAGCTGGGCAGCCGCGGCACGCGCAACGACTTCATCGCCACGCCGGTCATTTACAAGAACAAGGTCTACATCGGCACCGGCCAGGACCCCGAGCACGAAGGCGGCGTCGGCCACCTGTGGTGCATCCGCATGGACAAGCGCGGCGATGTTTCTCCCGATCTCGTCGTCAATGCCGGTGTGTTCCCGCCCAAGACCAAGCCGAATCCGAACTCGGCCATGGTCTGGCACTACGGCGGCCCGGTGTTGCCCAAGGACAAGGGCAAGATCAACCGCAACTACTACTTCGGCCGCACCATGTCCACTTGCGCCATCCACGAGGACATCCTGTACGTCGCCGAATTGGCGGGATTCCTCCACTGCCTGGACGCCAACACCGGCCAGGTATATTGGACCCACGATACCGAGGCGGCGTCCTGGAGCTCGCCCTATTGGGCGGACGGCAAGGTGTATCTCGGCAACGACGGCGGCAGCGTGTTCGTTTTCGCCCACGGCAAGGACAAGAAAATCCTGGCCGAAAACACTTTTCCCGACAGCCGCATCCGGGCCACGCCGGTGGCCGCCAACGGCGTGTTGTATGTCATGACCGAAAACAAACTGTACGCCATCGCCAACAAGGGCAATTAGCATTTAGCCGCCGAGCTCGCTCGGCGTGGGCGGAGTCCCGGCAAGCGATGTGTCCCACGGCGAGCAAGCTCGCCGGCTAAATGAAAATCGCGGCTCGCCGGCTAAATGGCGATTCCCTCGGGGTTTTTACCATGGTCCTGGCCTTTCATTGCATTCTTTCAGCATATGGCTTTTGGTTGTCCAACGATCCCCGCGGGTCGTGGTCCGATTTCGTGGCAAGTTGGGAACTTTTCCGCTCTGGGCCGGCCACTAAGGTGACAACACGACAATCCGTTGCGGGTAAACCGCACGACCATCATTTTCGAGAAGAGAGCCGGAAGGCGCTGAAGTTTCCTCCCGTTGTTTTTACCGGGCACCAGGCCCTGGCGGTGAGCCATGGCTTCGCCCAAGCGGCTCAGGAAGGAAGCTACCTGGCTTTGGCCTATGCCATTCTTCCGGAACACGTCCACATGATCCTCGGCCGACATG
>CAZFGM010000327.1:0-8090 GCA_964518515.1 uncultured Alcaligenaceae bacterium
ACCCCGTGAACGGGGCTGAAACCTCACTTCAACCCGACTTTTTTGCTACAGTCTCTTTTTATTCCAGGTTTTTCTGTTTTACCGCCAGGCTGCGCAAAACCCCAAGATTAACCGCATCCATGTCCTGGTTGTCGTTCTCTTCCTTGGGAGTTTCCAGGATCATGGGCCGGTTCTGGAAGCGCGGATCGTTGACCAGCAGGCGAAACGGTTCCAGGCCCAGGAAACCCTGGCCGATGTGGGCGTGGCGATCCACCCGGCTGCCTTGCGGCTTCAAGCTGTCGTTGAGGTGCACGACCCGCAGCCGCCCGAGGCCGATCAGCCGATCAAACTCCCGAAACGTCGCGCGGTATTCCTTTTCCGGGGCCAAGCCGTATCCCGCGGCGAAAACGTGACAGGTATCCAGGCACACGCCCAGCCGCTTGGGTTCCTGGACCAAGGAAAGAATCCGGGCCAGGTGCTCGAAGCGATGGCCCAGACTGGTGCCCTGGCCGGCAGTTGTTTCCAGCAGGATCTGGAGGCGAAACCCCGGACAGCGGCGGTGCACTTCATCGAGGGCCCGGGCAACCCGCTGCAAACCGCCCGGTTCGTCGCCATCGACGGCCGAGCCGGGATGCATGACCAGATAGCGCAGCCCCAGGGCCTGGGCCCGCTGCATTTCCACGACAAACGCTTCCAGCGACTTGCGGTAGAGCGCTTCTTCCGGCGAAGCGAGGTTGATGAGGTAGCAATCGTGGGCCACCGGCTGCTTGAGGCGGCTTGCGCGAAGAGTGCGCCGGAAGGCGGCGATGTCCGCGGCGGTCAACTCCTTGGCGTACCACTGATTGTTGTTCTTGGTGAAAAGCTGCACCGTATCGCAGCCGTGTGCCTGGGCTTCCAGCAGAGCCTTGTGGTAGCCTCCGGCAATCGACTTGTGGGCGCCGAAAAGAGGCATGGAGTTTCTCTTGAATCGTTTTATTTCAGAAAAAGATAGTACTGCGTAACGCAAGCGGAAACGGCTACGATAATTCCCATTGCCAAGCGGTCATCTTTTCCAGCAGCGCCGCATGGGTCAAATTGAACTGCAGCGGCGTCACCGTGATAAATCCTTCCGCCAGGGCAGTGACATCGGTATCGGGATGCGGTTCGGGACAGCGGAAATCCGGGCCGCTCCAGAAATACACCCGGCCGCGCGGGTCGATGCGGCGATCATAGGTCTCGACGTACGGGGCGACGTTCTGCGGCACGACGCGGATGCCGCGGATGGGGCCTTTTTCCAGGCTGGGGATGTTGACGTTGAACAGGGTGCCGCCGGCCAGGGGATGGGTTAGGATTTGCTCGATGACGCGGCGGGCCAGATCGGCGGCGCGGGCGAAATCGAGCGGCTTGGGCTTGGTGTATTCCAGGGACACGGCGATGCTGGTGCGGCGAAAGAAGGCGCCCTCGATGGCGGCGGCGCACGTGCCCGAGTACAGGATATTGATGCCGGCATTCGAGCCGGCATTGAGGCCGCTGACGATCAGGTCGGGCTGCTCGGGCAACAGCTCCTGCAATGCCAGCTTGACGCAATCGGCCGGCCGCCCCTCCACCGCCCAGCCCATCGGCTGGTTCTGCTCGTCCACCACTTCTTGCACGAGCAGCGGCGTCAACAGCGTGATGGAATGGCCGACCGCGCTTTGCTCGCCGGCCGGCGCGACCACGGTGACCGCGCCGAGCTTGGCCAGCTCGCCGCGCATGGCCCGCAGGCCGGGGGCGTAGACGCCGTCGTCGTTGGTCAGCAAGATACGCAAGGAGAGACTCCTTCGACGCGTTCACGGGATGGCCGGTTTAGGGACGCGAATCAGTTTGTTGTCGAGACGAGGATTGGCCATGAGTGCTTGATGGATTCGCTGGGCCAATGCTGCAAAATCAACATCGTCCGTGCAAAATACGATTCCACAATGGATGGGGTTTTTTCGGTGGAGTTTAGGGTAATCCGTATCGTGAGTAAGAACGGCCCGTTGCAAGCTGACGGCAAAAGCCAGGACTTGGTCATCAGGGGTTTTCTTGTTCGCCTGGCCCGCTTGCAGGGCCGTCAGGACATCATGGCCGAGGTTTTGCAGTTCAACCACGGCATGAGCATTGAAGTTCTCATCGGCATAAAGCTTGGCCATGGCATTATTCTAATCCGAGTTCACGGCATCTCTTGATGGCTGCCTCAATCTCCTCGGCATGAAGACGATAATATTCCCAAGCTGCGGCCAAATCCTTGGGGGTCAAGGTAGGATAGCCGCTTAACAATTCCTCGTTACTGGCTCCTTGCTTTTTGAAGGATACTAGTAACCACACCATGATTCGAGAATTACCGACACAGGCATCCCCGCCGCAAACGTTGGGCGTTTTTTGCACCAGCGGCTCGCCGTTGGGACCGGCCAGCACAACTGCGGATTTTTCCGTGCCCGTCATGTTCGTTCCTCGCGTCTGTTGGCATTGTAAGACATAACCAAAAAGGCATCCAGAGCATTACCCTTCGTGATTTCGCCGAGCTTGGCCAGCTCGGTGCGCATGGCTCGCAGGCCGGGGGCGTACACGCCGTCGTCGTTGGTCAACAAGATACGCAAGGATATCCTCCCTGCCGGTCTCAGGGTTTTGCGGGCTTGTAAACGCGAAGAAGTTTATTGTTCAGAGGGAGATTGGCCCGAATGGCATCATCGATTCGCTTGGCAAGAGCAACACGATTCCGATCGCACGTGCAATACACAATTCCGGCATGAACGGGACCCCGTTTATGAAGAATGATAAAATCGTTGTCGTGAGTAAGAACTGCGCGCCCCCGTTTGGTTGCGAAAGCCAAGATCACCGGATCGGGTGTTTTTTTCCCTGCCAGGCCAGCTTGCATTACCGTCAGGACATCATGTCCAAGGTGGCGCAACTCGCGAACCACAAAAAAATCAAAATCCTCGTCAGCGAATAAATTTGCCATCGGTGCTATTCTTCCATGAGCTCATTTTTTCGAATGGCTTCATCGATTTCCGCGGGATGCAAGCGATAGTATTCCCGTGCCGCGGCAATATGCTCAGGGAGCAGAATCGGAAAGGCATTGAGCAAATCAACCTCGGATGCTCCATCTTGTAAATGGGCGATGAGCAACCACACTCCAATGCGCGTGTTGCCCACACAAGCCTTTCCCCCGCAAACGCCAGGGGTTTTTTGCACTAAAGGCTCCCCATTAGGTCCCGAAAGCATCACCTCGGATTTGTCAACTTCGGTCATGATGACCTCCTTTGCATCCATCATACCAAAAAAGACACCTTCTCTCCCAGAGGAAAAAACTTCTTACATCGCTCATTCCTGGTACTTCTTCCGCCGCAGCAGATGGTGATAATGCTGGGCGAAGCGATGGGCTTCATCGCGAACGTATTGCAAGAGCCGCAAAGCGGCGGCGTGGCGGCTCAGTCGCAATGGCTCGGCGTCGCCGGGACGGTATATCTCTTCCTCGCGCTTGGCCAGCGAGAGCAGGCTCGGCGGCTCGCGGCCCAACATCTGAAACACTTCCAGGGCCGCGTTCAGCTGCCCCTTGCCGCCGTCGATGAGCAAGACATCCGGATACACCGCTTCTTCCTCCCCCGACCGCTGGCGAAAACGCCGCGACACTACCTCGCGGATCGAGGCGAAGTCGTCCACACCCTCGACCGACTTGATGCGATAGCGGCGATAGCCCGGCTTGAACGGCAGGCCGTCAATAAAGGAAACCAGCGCGGCGACCATCTCCTTGCCGCCGAGGTGGGCGATGTCGATGCCTTCGATGGTCCGCGGCGTCCGCGGCAGCCCCAGAATCTTGCGTAAGCCGGCCAAGCCTTTCTTGGGCTCGATCTGGAACACCTCCGGCTGCACATTTTTGTCCACTTCGCCGCGCAGGCTCAGGCTTTTCAGGGCGGCGATTTCATCGCGCAAACGGGCGGCCTGCTCGTACTGCCGAGCCTCGCTGGCCTGATGCATGGCCTGTTCCAGTTCGGCCAGCAATTTATCCTTCTTGCCTTCCAGTACCAGCCGCAAGGCACGAATTTGCCGGCGATATTCCTCCTTGGTGACGCGCAAGTTGCACGGGGCGGTACACTGGTGGATACTGTGCAAAATGCAGGGGCGAAACCAGCGCCAGCGCGGGTCGTCTTCCTTGATGTCCAGCGCGCAGGTGCGGAACTGGAAAATGCGCTGCAGCACCTGGATGGCGGCGCGCAGGCTCTTGGCGCTGGTAAACGGGCCGTACAGCTTGACGCCGCGGCGCCGCGGCGCGCGCGTGAACTCGACACGGGGAAATTCCTCGCGCACGCGGATTTGCAAGTAGGGAAAGCTCTTGCCGTCCTTCAGCTCGACATTGAAGCGCGGTTGAATGTCCTTGACCAACCGGGCTTCCAGCAGCAGGGCATCGACTTCCGTGTCGGCGGGCAGGTAATCAATGTCGGCCACTTGCTTGATCAAATCGGCGGTGCGCGGATCCTCGGCCGCTGCCTTGGTAAAGTAGTGTCCGGCCCGGTTACGCAGGTTCTTGGCCTTGCCGACGTACAGGACCCGGCCCTGCCCGTCTTTCAGGAGATAGACCCCGGGCGCGGCGGGAAATGCCTTGACCTTGTCGCACGGGGATTCATTCTGTTCGTCCGGAGACATGGCACACCCGATTAGGGTGGGAGAGTGAGAGAGTGGGAGGGTGAGAGAGTGGGAGGGTGAGTGTGAGAGTGCAGACTGCGCTCCCACTCTTTCACGCTCCCACGCTTCGGCCGGCATCAAACCGATTGCTGCTTTTTTTCCTTGGCTTTATCCTGCGGCGCCGGCGTGCCCACCTGGCACGACGAGGTCCCTCAGGTTCCTCCTTTGAGCTTGGGCAGGATAAAAATAAACAACAGCACAAATCCCCCCAGGGCGAGAATGGGGATAAGGTAATCCAAGAACATGTGGAGTTCCTTTGCAATAGAGTTTGGAAAAATCAGCCGTCTTTGCTTTTCCCTTTGGCCCGCAGTCCGAATCGTGCCAAATTGGTTGCGTCGTGAAAGCTCGCTCGGCGGTTTCGCGTCGGCAGGATCAGGCAGGCAAACGCCCTCAAACTCCTGGCTCAGCGTCTTCTTAATCCATTATACGACCCATCTCGAAGCCGCAGACACGGCAGGTTTTACGCCACCTGGGTGCCGGGTAATTGCAGCGTGGGCAGGTTCGATCCGAGTCCGCATTTTTTATCGAATCGTCGATGCCCATCTCTCGAACAGCCCATCGGCGGGCATCCTCTTGCTGTAATGTCGGAATAAAGGGTACATCGGGCATTCCGACCACGATTGGAGGACACTCCGACTCGTCCGGAATTTCGCGTGCGATGCAATGACCTGCTTTTGCGTGTTCAATTGTCTCTTGGTCCGTATTACAGAAATACACATCATTTACACATCGCCCGCAACGGCGGATCTTTGGCGATTCGGTCCGTTCAAGATCGTCCCATTGCTTTGGGCACTGGAAGCGAAATAGTGAGGAGCAATTCCGGATTGTGATTTCTGTCTTCATAGCAACCCCGATGTAATATTATAGGCGGTAACGAGTCAATCCGGGCTTTTCTTGGATAAGCAAAGCCCGTATAGTAGATATAGTACCAATTGAATGCGGATTTATGGCCATCCTAAATCGAAAAGTTGATTATGCCTTGCTGATTTTGTGCTATCTCCACAATAAAAGCCAGGGGGGTTGTGCTCGGGAGATTGCGGGCCATTTCGGTTTGAGCCGGGCGTTCGTGGCCAATATTCTCAAAGACCTTTGCCACAAAGGCTTTGTGCTCAGCCAGCGCGGCGTCAAGGGCGGCTATGTCCTCCGCATGCCAGCGGCCGAAACCTCCCTCGCCGATTTGCTCGATGCCCTGGACGATTCCGTTCGCTTGGCCGAATGCAATCGCGAGCACCCGGAGGAATGTTGCTCCCTGGTTCCGGTTTGCCCGATCCGGGCCCCGATTGCCCTGGTGCACAGCAAGATTCGCGAGGTCCTGGAAACCGTGACGCTGGCCGAGATTTTCGGACAGCCCTCCGAGTTGCAAATGACGCAGGTGGACTGCTCGCGTTGTGAAGTTCCCCTGGAAGTGAACGAGTTGTCGTGATGCCACGCTTGCCGATTTACCTGGACAACAACTCGACCACGCGGGTCGATCCGCGCGTTCTGGAGGTCATGCTGCCTTTTTTTTCCGAGGATTACGGCAACGCCGCCAGCCGCACCCATGCCTTCGGCTGGAAGGCGGAAGAGGCGGTCGAAACCGCGCGAGCACAAGTGGCCGGTTTGATCGGCGCCGACGCCAAGGAAATCGTCTTCACCAGCGGGGCCACGGAAAGCAACAACCTGGCACTCAAGGGCGTGGCGGCGATGTATCGCCGCCAGGGCAATCACATCGTCACCGCCGCCACCGAGCACAAAGCGGTCCTCGATCCGTGCAAGCGGCTCCAGCGCGACGGTTTCGAGGTTACCTACTTGCCCGTGGATCGTTTCGGCCGGGTATCGGCGGAGCAGGTGAAAGCGGCCTTGACCGACCGCACCATCCTGGTCAGCATCATGGCGGCCAATAATGAGATCGGCACCCTGCAGCCGATCCGCGACATTGGCCGGGTGTGCAAGGAACGCGAGGTCCTGTTTCATACCGATGCCGCCCAGGCCGCAGGGAAAATTCCGCTGGACGTGGAAGACGTCCAGGCGGATTTGCTGAGCCTGTCGGCCCATAAGATGTATGGGCCGAAAGGAGTCGGCACCCTGTACGTTCGCCGGCGGAATCCCCATGTTCGCCTGGAGCCTCTCATGGATGGCGGCGGCCACGAGCGGGGCATGCGCAGCGGCACGCTGCCGGTGGCGAACATCGTCGGTTTTGGCCGGGCCTGCGTCCTGTGCCAGGAAGAAATGCCCCAGGAAGCCCAGCGCCTCCAAGGGTTCCGCGAAAAATTGCGAGGCGGGCTCATGGAAGCCCTGAGTGATGTCACGCTGAACGGCCATCCGACCCAACGCTTGCCGGGCAACTTGAACCTGAGTTTCGCTTACGTCCAGGGCGAGGCCCTGATGATGGCTATGAAAACCGTGGCCGTCAGTTCCGGTTCCGCGTGCACGTCCGCCAGCGTCGAGCCCAGCTACGTGCTGCGCGCCTGCGGCGTACCGGACGACCTGGCCCACAGCAGCCTCCGCTTCGGCCTGGGACGGTTCAACACCGCCGAGGAGGTGGATTACGTCATCGAGGAAGTGACCCGACGGGTGTGTCATTTACGCAGTCTCAATCCTGTTTTCGCGTTAACCTCTCATTGAAAAGGAGAACATACCATGGCTATTGCCGCTCCTGAAATCCAGGAACTTGGTGACCGGACCCAAACGAAGCCGGAGATCCCCGTGATCGTGACGGAAAAAGCTGCCCGCGAGGTCAAGAACATCGTTTTTGAACAGCGGCTGAAGACTCTGGCCGATCTGGCGCCGGACCTGGTGGAACCCTACAAAAACTTGAGGCAGAACGACCGGCCGCCAACTCTGGCCGACCTGGCTGCCAAGACCGGCCAATGCGAAGAAGACCTGGTCCGCAAATTGGGCAGCGCCGCCGTGGGTAAAGCCGAACACCTGACCGACGAATTTCGCGAACCCTACCGGGCGTTTCAGGCGGCCAACGGCCGGGCTCCCAGCAGCAGCGAGCTGGCCTCCCAGGCGGGCATCCCCGAGGCCGACCTGCTGACCAAGCTGGGCAATGCCGCCGCGGTGGTCCTGCGCTTGGTATACTTGCGGCTGCGCGTCGTCGGCGGCGGCTGCAGCGGCTTTCAGAACAAGCTCGATCTCGATCCCTTTGCCAATCCCAACGTCGATGACACCTTCGAGATTCACGACGTGCCCATCGTCGTCGATCGCCGCAGCCGGATGTACCTGAACGGTGTCACCGTCGATTTCCACGACGACATCAATCGCCGCGGCTTCAGCATCCTCAACCCCAGCGCCAAGGGCACCTGCGGCTGCGGCAGCTCGTTCTCGATGTGACTTCGCTCAAGCCCAGGGACGGCCGTCCCTGGGCTTTGAATCAGGGCGCTTAGCTCAGCGGCTAGAGCACCTGGTTTACACCCAGGGGGTCGGGGGTTCGAAACCCTCAGCGCCCA
>CAZFGM010000328.1:0-8081 GCA_964518515.1 uncultured Alcaligenaceae bacterium
CCTTCTGGGGCTACGTGCTGATCGCGCTTATTCCGGGGCTGGCGTTTCCCGATCCCGGTTTTATTGCTCTGGTGGCCGCCGCCGTCATCCTGCAAAGCGTCAGTCCCTGGGAAGCGCCCGCCCACGCGCGGACCAAGCGCTTTCGCCTGCGCTATAGCCTGGAGGGCCGGCCATGATGCGCGTCCTGCTGGCGGCCTTCTGGGGACTGGTGATTTTCTGCCTTCTCCGGGGGGAAGGAGAAGCCCAGGCCGCCACCCTTTCGGCCGCGGCGCCCTGGCAAACCAAGATCAAAGGCGATTCCCTGGAAAGCTACGACAAGGCCAAGCACATGGCCTTGCTCAACGCCCAGGAAATGATCGGCAAATTTCTGGAAAACCTACAACCGCCGCTGACTTACTGGAAACCCTCGCTGGAATTCATTCAAAGCCAGCTGCTGGAACGGGAAGGTTCCGAAACCAGCCAGGGGAATATCCCCATCAAAACCTGGGAATTGACGCTGAAACCGGCCGACATGACGTGGTTTCGCAAGCTGGATTCCCAGGCTTATCTGGAACAAGAGAAACGGGAGCGGCCGGTGCGCGCCCAGGCGCGGATGTATCTGGCCACGAAGATCCTGGCGGGCGCCCTGGTGTTTTTGGCCGCCGTGGCCGGCTACATTCGCGTCGATGAGTGGACCCGCCGGGTTTATTCGCGCTGGTGGCAACTGGCCCTGGCCGGCCTGCTGGTGGCAACCGGGACCGGGTTGTGGATGTTGCCTTGACAAAGTGGGAAGGTCGCTTCCAGCGCTGCCCATTTCGGCCGAAAAGATTCACCTACGGTCGATGGCTGGCCAAGGCAAGGTAACCAACGTATTCCTCCCTTTCCCAATCCCTAGACCTAGAGGTGGGTCATGAGAAGAATTTGGCATCGTATTGAAAGGTGGTTTAAAGGGCATGCTCACAACAAAGCTTTTAGTATAGGGGCTACCGAAAGTGAGATGTTAGGAGTAGAAAATATCCTTAATTTGGACTTTCCCGAAGACCTGCGTGAATCTTACAAAATTCACAACGGTATAGAAAAAGATGCCTCGTTTTTTGGCAACCGATATCTGATGTGTCTTCGTTCAATTGTTGCCTTTTGGATTCTTTGGCGTGATTCTCTGGAAAAGGGAGAGTTGGCCGGGTGGAAGGTAAAACCGAAAGGTCCAATTAAACCGGTTCGATGGAGCCTGGGTTGGATTCCAATAATGGATGATTCAGTTGGGGATTATGTTTGTGTGGACATGGACCCTGCGGAAGGAGGCCAAATCGGCCAGGTTTTCCAGTTATGGAAAGCTGAGGGGCCAGATCAGGTTTTAGCAAATAGCTTTAGGGAATGGCTTTCCAAATACGCTGAGGAACTCGAGGCAGGTCAATATGGAGTTAATGAAGGTGGAGACATTTTGCGTGTAGAAATTCTGGAGCGTGAGAAATATGGAATGTGAAAAAGGAGGCCTCCATCATCCCCTCGTCGTCAAATCTCCCAGTTTTCCAGCGTCAGCCCGGGAACGCGGCTGAATTCTTTGGTGTTCGCGGTCACGAGAGTCAGCGACGAATCGTGCCCTGGTCGGGCCGGGTGAAGGCGGGGTCATCGATATAGATGGCATCGAAGAGCCTTCGGGCCACTGCGCTGGCTTAATGGGTTCCAGAAGCACGCCATCGCCTTGGCGCCGAATCCACACCCGGTTAGTTCGAAACCGGAATTCATCGGGAAGCTGGACTACCTGACCTTTGCTTGTTTCCATCACTTCCGCGGTTTTCATGGCTGTCTCCCCGAATAAGAAAATTTTATTTGTAACCGTTCACCGCCCAAAATGACCCATGCAAAAGCACAGCGGCGTAACTTGTAGCGGAATTCGCAAGAATTCCGACAGTTGCAGCGTAAAACGGAATTCTTGCGAATTCCGCTACGGGGTGAACGGTTACTTTTATTTTAGCACAACCGTAGCCAAAAAACATGGAGTCTTTTGTCGCTGTTGCCTTTGTAAGTTCCATCGACAAGGCCGGGCGCGTCGCCCAGAATGGGAATCAGGCAAAGCCGTTGCACTTCACCGAGGTTTTGCCGACAATTGCTCTATGCCTTCGGAAACCGACCGCCTGATCATCCAGAAAATCCGCCAGGGCGACGCCGCCGCCTGGGACCAGTTGATCGCGCGCTACGAGGGCCGCCTGCTGGCCTTCGTCAACCGCCGGCTGCGCGACCGCGCCGCCAGTGAAGACGCCGTCCAGGAAACCTTCGTCGGTTTTCTCAACAGTTTGCCGAACTTCGACGAGCGCCGTGAGCTGCAAACCTATCTGTTCACCATCGCCTC
This sequence comes from uncultured Alcaligenaceae bacterium, assembly GCA_964518515.1. Classification (GTDB taxonomy): domain Bacteria; phylum Planctomycetota; class Planctomycetia; order Gemmatales; family Gemmataceae; genus CAZFGM01. The sequence goes on from CAZFGM010000328.1 coordinate 2,330, forward strand.
CCACAAGCTGACCGATCACTTGCGCCGCACCGGCCGGCATCCCTTGCAGCACGTGTCCGACGGTCCCAACGATTTTTTGCATCAAAAGTTGGACGAACACAAGGCCGCCTCGAGCGTGGCTCGCGGCAAGGAAAAGCAAGCCCTGGAAAGCGACGCCGTCCGCCGCGCCCTCGGTCAGATCATCCGCCACCTGCAGGAGAAAGGTGATTTTGCCCGCCTCAAGGTGCTCGAGCTGCTCTTCGTCAAGGGCTGGGCCAACTGCGACGTGGCCGCCCACCTGCGCATCAGCGAACAGCAAGTCGCCAACTACCGCTTCGCCGCCGTCAAGAAGCTGAGCGAGGCCATCCGCGAAGCCGGCCTCCCGCCCGACGTGTTTCCCGAGCTGCGCCAGGGGAATTGAAATGCCCGACCTTACCCGCGAGCAACTGGCCGGCTATCTCGACGACGCCCTGAGCGAAGCCGAAACCGCCCAGGTCGAGCAAGCCTTGCGGCAATCGGAGAAGCTGCGGACTGAGCTGCGCCGGCTCCTCGAAGAACGCGATCGCGGCGAGCATTCCCTCGGCGCCATCTGGCGGCGCCTGCGCCTGAGTTGTCCCACGCGCGAACAGCTCGGCAGCTACCTGCTCGGCGCCCTCGATGCCGACTGGCGCGATTACATCCACTTTCACCTCGACACCATCGGCTGCTCCTTCTGTCTCGCCAATTTAGCCGACTTGCAGGCCCTGCAAAAAGAACCGCCGACCAAGGCGAAGGCCCGCCGGCGGCGGTTTTTCCAGTCGAGCGCGGGATATTTGAAAGGGCGTAGCGGCAAGAAGAAATGACGTCGCTTTAATCAGGCGGAGGAAACTTTGCCTCACCCAGATCCAGGACCTTTCCTCCTGGAATGGCAATGGGCCGGCCGTTGCGTCCGTGCACGCCGCCGAGCCAGCCGCCGCTGGGATGCCAGATAAAAAGTCGAAATTCGCCGGCCGGGGCCTTCTTGATTTCGAAGGCCCCGTTTTCGTTCGTGACGGCGAAATAGGGATGATCGAAAACGCGAATCCACGCCCGCATCCAGGGATGGAGGTTGCACTCCAGTAACAGCGGTATCCGATGGGCGACCAAATTGTTGATTTCATGCTGGTTGTTGGGTTTCAGGAAAATAATACCGCCCGGATTGAAATCTGGGTGCCCGAACCATTTGGGAGAAACAGCCACGGGTAAGGAATTTTTTACCAACAGGATTTGGCCTTCGCGCATTCCCACGGCATGTGGAACAAATCGGCCATTCACACTATCCACGACCGCTTTAGAACCTGGAAAATCGTGTTTTTGTCCAAAGGGAGTCACCTGGTAGACCAAAGAAAATTCTCCGTTCTCCTTGGGACCTTGAGCTTTTTGCAAGGCAGGATGGATCAGCATTTTTTGGTTTTTTTCTTTAGGAGCCAGCCAGACAAAGGTATCGCGCAAGCCGCGGTTTTTGCCGTGGACTACCCATTGTTCATCCAAGACCAAGCCGAATTTCTTCGCCGCGGCAATCAGTTGGCGCTTGGGAAGTTCTTTGCCGCCCCAGATTATTCTTCCTGTTATCGTTCCCCAATTCTTGTCAGTGGTTTGCGTAGGTTTTTCCTGATCCGGGATCAGGACCATCGGACAATGATTGCGCCGCCATTTCCATCGGCCACGACCAAAGGCAGATTGGATATCCGTTATCAAAGCTAAACCAAGGAGAGTGAGAAACAACGGCAGAAAGCAGGGACGGCTCATTGATTTCTCCGATCTTGGTTACGCGAAACCGCCAAGCGAGCTATTCTGCGCCTGGGCGTGGCGCAACGGTTTTGCAAACCGGCAAATTTTACACATCCTGGCCCACGCCCGTCAAAACAGGGCTTTCCTTGGGCACCGGGGCACGGCGGTTTTTTGGATAGACGAAGAAAACGAAGCCCAGCACCAGAATGGCTAGGCCCAGAAAGGATTTTTCAGGGGCGTGGACAATCGCGCCGCCCATCATGAAGGCGCAGGACAGGCAGAAGAACACCGGCAACACCGGATAGCCCGGCACGCGAAACGGCCGAAAGACACCGGGCTCGCGCAGGCGAAGGATGAACAGGGCCAGACCAGTCAACAGGAAGAAAAGCCAGGTGACCGCCGCCGTGCCGTCCACCAGCGAGTTAAAGCTCTCGCGCGATCCCCAGATCAGACCGACGCCGACCACCATGAGCAAGCTGATCCCTCCTTGCACCACGAGCGCGTGCACCGGCGTGCCCCAGCGCCGGCTCCAGCGGCTCAGCTTGGTGAACGGCGGGTGGTCGGCGCCGAACTCGGCGTAAATCCGGGCCGTGGTGAAGATCATGCCGTTAATCCCGCCAAGGGCGGAAATCATCACTAATAGGCACATCACGCCCTGGACCATCGGGCTGGCGAATAACGACAAGAAATCTTTGGTGGCCGATTCGGAACGGAAGGAATCAAACCCCAGGCCCACCAGGCAGGCGGCATTGACCAACAGGTAGATGGCGGTCACCGCCAGGGTCCCCCAAAGGATGGCCCGGGGCAGATTGCGCTGGTTGTGCTTTACCTCGGCGGCGACATAACAGGCTTCCTGCCAGCCGGAATAGGTCCACAGGATAAAGATCATGGCCGGTGCGAACCACCACGCCGTGTCCGGGCGAGGGGCCAGCGGCGCCGCGTCGCTGGGCTGGGCCCAGAAAAAGCCGACTAAAACGATCGCTGCCAGGCCCACAATCTTGGCCAGGGTCAGAAGGTTTTGCGTGCGGGTGCCCAGGACCACGCCCAGAACATTGATCGCTGTCAGAAAGGCGATGGCCAGCACGGCCAGGCCGACGATGGCCAGGGAGTCCGGCCCCCAGCCCCCCAGGCGGGCGGCGAAAACGGCAAAGATATAGGCCACCGCCGCGATGCTGCCGGGACGAATGACGCTGAGCTGGGCCCAGCCGAACAAAAAGCCCACGGTGGGCCCGTAGGCGCGGGAGAGATAGACGTATTCGCCGCCCGACCGCGGATAAGTGCTGGCCAGTTCGGCGAAGCACAGGGCCCCGGCCAAGGCGATCAGGCCGCCGAGGGCCCAAAGACCGAGTGCGGCCCACGGCCCCGGGGCCCGATGAAAAACCTCGGCCGGCGTTTCGAATATCCCCACCCCGATGATGATGCCGACGATGATGCACACGGCATCCACCAGCCCGAGCCGGGCCGGAATCGCCTGCAGGTGGTCGCTTTCCTTGCGCGGGGTATCCATGGGGTCGGCCCCCCAAGACGAAAGATCGGAGGAATTTACGGAACAACGCGTGGCGACAGGTGCCGAATCTCGCTAAAGTGCAGCGCGAAGAATCTGCTGTTATCGTAACCTGTTATAGAATTCACGCCAGAGCAATTTTCGACCTGGGCGAGCGGGGGAGCCCCAAACATTTGGACTGTCATGGCATGCCGGACAAGCCGTGGTATTTGAGCACGGATTGTGCCGAACAGGATACAGAAATATTCTGCCTTTGTCGGGGAAAGGTCGTTCAATTCACTGCGGCACCGGCCGGCTCGGGTGGCTGGCTGTCCTTGGTTTCGGAAGGGGGTTCCATGCCGGGAAGCAGAATCGAGCGGATTTGCACGGCTGTATAAGGCTGGCGATGGCCCTTGAGGCGGCGATAATTCTTGCGCCGGCGGAAATGCTGAATGTACAGTTTCGTGGACGGATGCTCAACCACCTCGGCGAGGATGCGGGCCCCTTCGATAATCGGCTGGCCAAACCGCGTGTCGGCATCCTTGGAATACAGCAGCACCCGCGTGAACTCGAGGCGCGCGCCGATCTCCCCAGGGCGGTAATCCACCTTGACCACGTCCCCTTCCTGAACGCGATATTGCCGTGATCCATCTTCGAAAACAGCGTACATGGTCAACCCCGCTGCGGCCCGGTTTGGTTGATCTTTTAGGATAGGTGCGGAAGAAGACTTTGGCCAGAGGGCCTTTAATAAGCGGATCAAAGACGGCCTCAGGGGTCAGGGTCGTCGTCGTATACATTTCCCGATTCTCATCCCGCAATCTTCGGCTCGCCAAAGGAATTCAGGTCAGGGCAAAACTTCACGTCTGAAATTGGGAAAAACCTGGTTTCTCGCCTGGCGCCTCCGCCGATAAGCTATAGTTTGGCGTGGAGGTAGTGGCATGGCGAGCGTGTGCGTGGACGGCTTGGTGGAAACAATTATCCGGCATCGGCTGCTGGAGGCGGACCAGCTCGAAGAGCTGGCGGACCTCAGACTAGTCCATACGGAGCCGCGCGATCTGGCCGGGGAGCTGATCCGCCGCGGCTGGCTGACCCCCTTCCAGGTCAATCAACTCTTCCTCGGCCGCGGCCCCCAACTCAATCTCGGCCAGTATGTGCTCCTCGAACGCCTCGGCGAAGGCGGCATGGGGCAAGTCTTCAAGGCCCGCCAGCGCAACCTCAACCGCATCGTCGCGCTCAAAGTCATTCGCAAGGAATGCCTGCTCAAGGGCAACGCCATTCCCCGGTTCGAGCGGGAAATCCGCGCCCTGGCCCAGCTCTCGCATCCCAACATCGTGCACGCTTTCGACGCCGACCACGTCAACGGCACCTACTTTTTCGCCATGGAATACGTGGACGGCATCGACCTGGCCCGGCTGGTCAAGAACGCCGGCCCCCTGGCCGTCGAGCAGGCCTGCGACTACATCCGCCAGGCCGCCCTGGGCCTGCAACATGCCCACGAGCACGGCATGATCCATCGCGACATCAAGCCCGCCAATTTACTGGTGACCTGGACCTGGGGCGAACCGCGCGGCAGCGGCCTGATCGCGCGTCCCGGCAGCGGCCTGATCGCGCGTCCCGGCAGCGGCCTGATGGCCCGGCCCAACCTCGACGGACCCCATCCCTGGGGGCTGGTCAAGCTCCTCGATCTGGGCCTGGCCAAGTGGGAAGAAGGCGGTCAGCTGGCCCCCATGCTGACGCAGCTCGGCTCGATCATGGGCACTCCGGATTTCATCGCCCCGGAACAGGCCCGCGGTTGCCCCAGCGACATCCGCGCCGATCTGTATAGTTTGGGTTGCACTCTTTATTTCCTTTTGTGCGGCCAGATTCCATTCCCCAACCGCACCTTGACGGAAAAGCTGATGAACCATCAGTTCGATGATCCCGAATCGGTGGAACAAGTGCGGCGGGCGAATTTCCTCGCCGACCCGGCGATCAAGATCGGCACTGAAGGCATCGATGTGCCCGCTCCGGTTCGGGCCCTGGTATGCCGCCTGATGGCGAAAAATCCCGATGATCGGCCGCAAACCCCGGCCGAAGTCGCCCGCACCCTGGCCGATCTGGCGGCGGGCGGGGTTTTGAAACCGGCGGCCAAGCCGTCAAACCTCGTTGAGCCTCCCGATACCGCCAGTCCTCAGAGTGAAAAATCGCCTCTGGCTTCCACCACGGAACCCTTTGTCTTCTCCCCGGTGGGTTCCTCGCGGCCTTCGGGGCGGGCCGACAACCATCGCCGCGGCTTGATGGTCGGGCTCGGCTGCCTGGTGGGCCTGGGGGTGTTGCTGGTGGTCATCCCCCTGCTGGGCCGATCGCCGAATAACCAACCCGTGCCAAAACCGGCCCCGCCTGAATCGCCGGCGGATGCCGCCTGGAAAAAATTGCAGGCCCGGGCCAAGCTGACCCACCCCGACGGCTTCCGCCAGGCCTTGCTCGACTTTCGCTGGCAATTTCCCGCCAGTTCGCAGGCCGCAAAAATCGCCGTCCTCTTGGCCAGTTTGCCCTGGCCCC
>CAZFGM010000329.1:0-8076 GCA_964518515.1 uncultured Alcaligenaceae bacterium
CATGATTACAAAAAAGAAAATGAGTTCCGTAAATCACCAACTCGCCCACGGAATCTGGCCAGGTTCCTTGGTTCCCTTGGTCTGGCCTTGGTTCTTCTACTCCCAGAGTCCCGCGCTCAGCCCGAACCGGACAAGACCAAAGGAAACCGAGCCTGGATCGAACCGATGAAAAAGGTTCACGCCCGGTTCAGCGGGACCCCGGGCACCTTCGCCCTTTTCGGGGATTCGATCACCGTCAGCATGGCCTTCTGGGCGCCCCTGGCCGGCGAGCCAAAGAAGATGGATGAAAAAACCGCCCAGGCCCACGCCCTGGTCAAGAAATTCATGAAGCCGGAGTGCTGGAACAAGTGGCGCGGGCCGGCGTTCGGCAACCAGGGCTCGATGACCATTCGCTGGGCCCACGCCAACGTGGACGGCTGGCTGAAAAAGCTCAACCCGGAGACGGCCCTCATCATGTTCGGCACCAATGACCTCGGCCAGGTCCCGCTCAAAGAGTACGAGGAAAAAACGCGGGCCGTGGTCGAGCGCTGTCTGAAAAACGGCACGGTGGTGATCCTGAGCACGATTCCGCCGCGCAGCGGCCGCTTCGAGCAAAGCCGGCAATTCGCCGACAGCGCCCGCAAAATCGCCAAGGATATGCAGGTGCCCCTGCTCGACTATTTCGCGGAAATCAGCAAACGCCGGCCCGACGATTGGGACGGCGCTTTGCCGAAATTCAAGGACTCGCCCGGCGACGTTTACCAGGTGCCGACCCTCATCGCGCGCGACGGCGTGCATCCGTCCAATCCCCAGAAGTACCGGGATTATTCGGAAGAATCCTTGCGAAACAACGGCTATGTCCTGCGGAGTTACCTTACCCTGCTGGCTTACGCCGACGTGATCAGAAATGTCTTGCAAGGCAAGAAGGAAAAGTAAGCGGTCAACCGAGGATTCACTCACCTTTTTCCCGCGGAGTTTGCCATGACCGCTTTGCCCATCACCCGCGTCGTCCTGTACAAGCACGGCGTCGGCTATTTCGAGCGCGAAGGGACTGTCGAAGGCGAGGCGGCGCTCGGTCTCACCTTCAAGCAGGCCGAGGTCAGCGACGTTCTCAAGTCGCTCACTGTGCTGGACCTGGACGGCGGGCACATTGCTTCGGTGTCGTATGATTCGACCAAGCCGCTCGAGCAGCTTCTGGCCGAGGTAGCCCTGACGATTCCCGATCAAGGCAGTCTGGTCGGCCTCTTGCCGCAACTCAAGGGGGCGCGCGTGGCCCTGCATTCCGGCGTGGCCGATCCGGTCGAGGGCGCCATTCTCGGCATCGACACCACCGAGCGCTCGACCGGGGACGGCGTCGTCAAAGTGGTGCTGGTGTCCATCCTGACCGACGCCGGCTCGGTGCGATCGTTCGATCTGCACCAACTCGCCAGCGTGCAAATGCTCGATCCGGTCCTGCGCAAGGACCTGGAATATTATCTGCGCACGCAGCTTTCCTCGAAGAAAAAGGACTCGCGCACGTTCACTTTCTTCGCCCAGGGCCATGGCCGGCGGCGGATTCGCCTCAGCTACACTCTGGAAGCGCCGGTATGGAAGGCGACCTACCGCATCCTGCTCGGCGAGGAAGGCAAGCCGCCCATGATCCAGGGCTGGGCCGTCGTGGACAACACCCAGGACGAGGACTGGGAAAACATCCAGCTCGCGCTGATAGCCGGTTTGCCGGTGTCGTTCGTGCACGATTTGTACACGCCGCGCTACATCCGCCGGCCGGTAGTGAAGGTGCAGGAAACGACCGGCGTGCTGCCGCCGGAGGTGGAGGAAGGGATGGAATACACCGCCCTGGAAATGGAAGAAGAGGCTCCGGCGGGAGGATACCTTATGAGCGCAGCCGCAGGTGCGCCTCCCATGCGCATGGCCAAGATGATGGCCCGACAAACCGCCGTCAGCTCGTTCCCCACCCAGGTCCGCGAGCGCAAGATCGGCGACCTGTTCGAATACGAGATCGAGCATCCCGTCACCATTCGCCGTAATCAATCGGCGCTGGTGCCGATCGTGCTGCGGAGTTTCGAGGGCCGGCCGGTGCTGCTCTACAACAAAGAGACGCGGGCGGACAACCCCATGCGCTGCGTCGAGTTCAAGAACACCACCGGCCTGACGCTCGAAGGCGGCCCGGTCACCGTGCTCGAAGGCGGCAGCTACGTCGGCGAGGCCATGCTCGAAACCATCAAGCCCGACGACCAGCGCCTGGTGCCCTACGCCGTTGAGCTGGGCGTTCACGTGCTGGACAACATCGATAGTCACGACGACCGCGTGCACCGCGTGGTCATTCGAAAGGGGCAGTTGCGAACGCATTACCTCCAGGTCCAGCAAACCACCTACACATTCAACAACAAATCGGAAACCGAGCAAATCGTCTATCTCGACCATGCCCGCCCCGGCAAGGAGTGGAAGCTGTTCGAGACGCCCGAGCCGCACGAGATTACCGAAAACTACTGGCGCTTTCGCTTTGCCATCGCCCCCAAGAAAGCGACGGCTTTCGTGGTGAAGCAGAAGCACACGCTGCAGCAAAGTTTCGGCCTGTCCGACATCGGCCAGCAACAGTTGGAGTTCTGGCTGGAACAGCGCTACCTCGACGCCAAGACCGCCAAGGTGCTCCGTCAGGTGATCGACCTGCGTCAAGAAGCCGCCGACATCGAAGGGAAAATCCAGCGCCTGGAAAAGGAGCGCGACGTCATCCACGCCGAGCAGAAGCGCATCCGCGAGAATTTGCAATCCCTCGGCGACCGCCCGTCGGAAAAAGACCTGCGCGAGCGCTTTGTCCGCACGCTGAACACGCAGGAAGATCGCCTGGAAGCCATTGGCCGGGAAATCCAGGAGCACACCACGGCCCGCGAGTCTTGCCGGCAGAAAATCAACGACGTGCTGGCCAAGCTGGAATATGACGCGCCGGTGTGAGGCGTGGATTTTTGTTAAAGCCGGATCAAGACCCTGTTCCCGACGCCGCTTTGCCCCGCACCTCCTCCAGGCAATTCCCCAAAGCTTCCAGGCCGATTTGCTGCAGGCTCTGATAATTTTCCGTCGGCGTCCAGGCGGCCACGACCAGGATCCGCTTGTCGTCCGTCCAATCCTGAACGTAAACCTGGGGGGCCGGCTCGCTCAGCACGCCGGTTTGGGCCAGCAGGCAAGTCGTCAAGGCTTCCTTGACGGCGGCCAGATCGTCGGCACTCTTGATCGGCACGGTCCATTGCACGCGCCGCTGCGGCAGGGCGGAATTGTTGCGCACCGCGCTCGTGGTCAGGAGCGTGTTGGGCACGATGATCCGCTGGTTGTCGAGCGTGATCAGGACGACGTGAAACGGCAGCATCTCGCTGACCCGGCCGCGCAGCTCGCCCACCTCAATCAGGTCGCCCACGCGGAACAGGCGATAGGAAAAGACCAACAGGCCCGAGGTGAAATTGGCCAGAAGCCCTTGCAAAGATAAAGCCACGGCCAGACCGGCGGCGCCGAGCAACGTCACCAGCGACGCCGTTTGCACCCCCAACTGATGGAGGATCGCCAGGATCAAGACGGCGATAAACGCGGTCTGGGCCAGCCCGGTCACGTAGCCGGCGATGACCGGACCGGTGCGGCTCCGCTCGAGCAGCCGGCGCAACGGACGCAAGAGAAAGCGAAAGGCCAGCCAACCTCCGGCCAACAGGAGGAGGGCCCCGAGAATCCGGCCGGCATATTCGATTAGCGGTCCCTGAATATGTTCCCAAAGTTCAGCCATCGCTTGGCCTCCCTGCCTTGGATGGCGCTCAGCTTACCAAGTTCTTTGGGTATCGGGCAAGGCAAAGCTTCGCTGGGCAAACCATGTTGGGCGGGGTTGGCTTGATCAACTCAAACATCAGGGATCACTGGGTTGCTTCACTTTGTCACGGGGAGTTTTCTTTGCGGGTCCCTTTGATCCGGGTCCCGGCCCGCGCGGCCCCAACCCCAATCCGTTTTCCAAGATCCCCGTCGCCAACAGCTGGGCCCGCGCCCGCCCGGAAACCTGGCCGCGCAGCGTGCGGTCCCAGTCGGCAACTTTCCTCTGCAAGTCCGCGACCTTGGTTTCGAAATCCTTGGTAGCGCGGGCCAGGTCTGCATCGCTGATTTTCTTGTCGCGGGCCAGGTCCTCCAGGGCCTGGGCTTCCAGCCGCAAGCGGCCGCGGCACTGCATTTTTTGCGTCAGGATGTCACGGGTGATCTTGGTTTCCGCCTCCGTCAAGACCAGGCCCTCGAGCATCTTGTCGATCAGGCGGGCCAGCATTTGGGTACCGGGCCCGCCTTTGCCGTCGCCGGCAGGCACGGATGCCGCCAGCTTGGCGTCGAACTTGCCCCCGCCCGCCAGGAACGGCCCCAGGAAGCGATCCAGATTCTGGCCATGAGTCCAGGCCATTTTCAGGGCGATGGCGCCGTCAAGGTCCACGACCACGGTGGGGTTGGCCCGGCCGCCGTACTGCCGTTGCACTCCCCCCTGCTCGAATTCATCGACGAGGATGCGCCGCGCTAATTTCATGTCCGCGCAAAATTGCTGCGCCATCGCCTTGCGTTCGGCGATGGTCTGGGCCTGCTTGATGGGCTGATTTTTCTTGGTCCGGGTTTTCACTTTCGGATCGCCGTCGGGATGGGCCTCGCGGCAGTAGATAAAGAGGAACTCGGCCTTGGCTTGATATTTCCGGGCGACCGCTTCCATGGAGTCAGACTGACCCACGCAGGGCGGTCAGGTATAGCTGCCGAACTCGATAACGACCGGCCGCCGGCCGCGCAGGTCGCGGAGGCGGAACTCCCGCCCGTCCAGGTCCAGGAGGGAAAAATCCGGCGCGGGCGCTCCCAGGGCCGGGCGGGCGTCGGCGAAGTTGAGGAAACTCTTGGGCGGTTTTTTCTCGCCCGGCGGTTGGCCGAACGTGACCGGCACGAGCGCCAGCACCAACCCGAAGAGCAGGACGGGGTTCTTCATTACGATCTCCTGGTCGGGGCAGAAATTCTACTGTCATCAGGCGATGTTAAGACAATATGTCTGATTCGTCAACACAAAAAACCGGCTGAGGTTTTGTCCTCAGACGGTTCGGTTTTTCTTCAGCCACCATCCAGATTGCCACCATCTCCGCGGTGCTCATGAACCTGGCCCTGAGCTTTTCCGCGCTGCACACTCTGTACGTCAACCGCACCCTCCTGCCGCCGGAACTGCGTCCCAACTGGTTCATGCGAGCCGGCACGGTCTTTTGCGGGCTGTTCTTCTTTCTGATCAGTGCCGTGGGTTTTTTGGCAGATAAGGATCAAACCGTCAAGGAATGATTAGTTCCCCGCGAAAGGGTGAGGAATTTTCCAGCTCCAAATGGACCTGGTATTCCCAGAGAAACTGGGCCCCCAGAAAAATATAAGGAGGAGTATCCGGCAAGTCCGCCTTGGGGAGCAAAACCAACAGGGCGAAATCACGATAGGTTCCCGGGTTATCCTGTTCTGGAAGCCACATCCTGACCCGTCCGATGGAACAGGGAACACCGAACCAGGTCGGCACGGAGCCTTTCCAGGCTGTTGCCGGGGTAACAATGATATCCAAGCTATCCTGGTGATATTTGGGAATTACCGAAATTACCTCTTCGGTCGCCAATAAACAATCGGAGCGGCTTCTCCAGGTATGCTGGGGTGTACTGCGGCAAGTCCACCACGTTTCGCAAAGATAACGAACGGAATTGTCCGGCAGAGAAAGGTGGTAAGGGAAAAGGGCTGTGGTGGACATCAACCACCCCTTAATTGCTGGGCAGCGGTTCCGGAACCACCACCAAGACCAGCTGGTCTTTTGATGGGCAAGTCGGCTGTTTCTGGGCTGACTTCAGCGCCTCCAAGTGATTGGCGCCGACTCCCCATATTTTTTTCTGATGCGCGGCCACCACTTTCCCGCCATGCGCTAACCGGACGGCCGGGTCGTTCAGGCACCATTGGTAATCCGCCTGAATTTGGTGCTCTTTTTCCGAGAGGGTTGGCGGAAAAATGGGAATAGCGACGGCGGTTTCTTGGGATTGCATTTTGCTTTCTTCCTCCCTTTGGAACAGTTTACCAGGTTCCATTGAGGATTGGCAAGCGCGAGAACTGCGAAACGGGTTCCCAAAAAATAGAGATTTTCTCCAAAAAAAACCGGCCGAGGTTTTTATCCCTCAGCCGGTTCGGTGTTTTTGCCACCATCCAGATTCTACTGAATCAAGATGAACTCCTTCGTATTAATCAGCGCCCAGATGATGTTTTCGTAAGCCAGCTTCTTGTTGGCCCGGTTTTCGTCGATGTTTTCCAGGGCCTTGGCGAGTTGTTCGGGCGTGGGTTGACGGGACAGGGCCCACAGGAACAGCTCCCGGACCTTGTCTTCATCGGCCCGCAGGTCCTTGGCCAACAGGTCGGCGCGGCCGCCGACGCGCGCCAGCTTCTGCTGGATTTCATCCGAGTTCAATAGGTGCAAGGCCTGGGCCAGGTTGGCCTCGGTCACGCGCTCGCACTCGCAGGCGCTTTGACGCAGCGGCCGGCCCATCACGTCCAGAAAATACGACCGGAACGACTCGTCCGGCAGCATGATAGCCCGCGTCGGCGAATGCCGGTCGGTCGGCAGGCCGGCGAACGTCGCCGGGCTGTTGGTCACCTGGCAAACCGCGTCGAAGACCACCTCGGCCGACATGCGCCGCGGATAGTAGCGTGCATAGGCCCGCTTGTCGTGCTTGTTGAAATCGTTGGGCATCGCGCTCAACTGGTACGTGCGGCTCTTGACAATCGTCTTGACCAGGTGCTTGAGGCTGTACTTGTGCTCGACCAGGTCCTTGGCCAGGGCGTCGAGCAGGTCGGGATTCGACGGCGGGTTGGTGACGCGCATGTCGTCGAGTGGATCGACCAGGCCGCGGCCGAAGAAGTGGGCCCAGTAGCGGTTGGCCACGCTGCGGGCGAAGAACGGATTCTTGGCATCGACCATCCAATCCACCAGGCGGTGTCGCGGGTCTTCGCCGGGCTGCAGGCTGACGGCCTCGCCGTCGAGCGCCTTCATGACGGCGGCCTTGCCGGTACGGGTGTTGGTGACCGTGCCGGTGCCCCGGTTAAAGATTACCTGCCGCTGGTTCTGCTGGTTCTGGATAACCTGGCCGATGACCGGGACGGTCTTGCGGCCGATCTGGCTGAAGAAGGCGGCCATGCCCCAGTAGTCGTCCTGGCTCCACTTCTCGTACGGATGGTGATGGCACTGGGCACAGGCCATGCGCACGCCGAGGAAAAGCTGGGAGGTGTCATCGACAAACTGCTCGGGCTTGGTCAGGTCCTTGTACCACACGGTGGGCGGGGCCTTGGCCTCGTCGCCGATGGCGGCCAGGATTTCGCGGGCGAACTGGTCGTAGGGCTTGTCCAGGGCGATACTTTCGCGAATCCAGTTGTGGAAGGCGAAGGTACCGAAAGCGCGGTTGATCTGGTTGCCGCGCCGGACACGGAGGACATCGGCCCACTTGTTGGCGAAATAATAGCTGTATTCCGGCGTTTCCAGAAGCTCGTCGATCAGCTTGTCGCGCTTCCTGGGATCGCGGTCTTCCAGATAAGCCTTCACGCGGGCCACGGTGGGCAGGGTTCCGGTTATATCGAGGGCGGCCCGGCGAATGAAAATTTCATCAGAACACACGTCGCTCGGCACGATGCCCAACTCTTGCCATTTCTTGTGGGTGTGCTTATCAACCAGCGTGAGGTGGTCGAACTTGTACTCGGGAATCTTCATGCCAAGCGGGACGGTGGCGCGGAAGACGGCGACCTGGCCTTGATAGCGGGTCATGACGCCGGCTTCGCCCGCCATTTCCAGCGAGCGAACCAGGCCGGTGCCATCCACGACGGCGATGTCCGGGTCGTTGCTTTCGTACTGGGCGCGGCGGGTAACGTCGATGACGCTGCCGTCGGAATACGTGGCCAAGACGGCGATCTGCTGGCGATTGTGGCGGGCAATGATGCGCTGCTCGGGGTGGACGGTGATCTTGGCGACGACAGGATCGTCGGGTTTGCCAAAAGGTGTGCCGGAGGCGATCCAGCGGCGCATGAGCTTGTATTCATCGGCATCGACCTCCA
>CAZFGM010000330.1:0-8073 GCA_964518515.1 uncultured Alcaligenaceae bacterium
CCCGTACCAAGCTGAAGTCGGTTTACCCGAAAATTAAGCTGTGACAAAGCACTAGCCGGGTCAGAAAACAATTGCATACACAACCGCTTGGCATCAAACTACTCCTATCCGGAAACGGTTGGAGGGAGTTGGGGTGCGCCTTTTTCGCGGCCTGTCCAAATCCCATCCTCTCCGCACGGCGCGGAGAAGTTTTTGGTTTCAAGCTGCTTTGAGTGTAGTCCTCACGCTCCGCGTGAGGATTCTCGTCACGCGGAGCGTGACGACTACACTGCAGCTCAGCGGCGTTAGGAGAAATCATGATCTCGAGACGAACATTCATCAACACGGTTGGCTTGGGCGCCGTGGGAACTTCGTTGGCTGCTGCCCGTCCGCCGGCCGGACGACGCCGCCGGATGGCGGTGGTCACCACGGAGTGGCGCTACCGGTCCCATGCCTGGCACATGGCCGAGCGTTTCCTGCACGGTTATCCCCTCGAGGGGAAATGGCATCGCCCGGCTATCGACGTGGTGGCCGCCTATGTCGATCAGACGCCGAAAAACGACCTCAGCCGGCAACGCGCCCAGGAATTCGGCTTTCGCCTTTACCCCACCATCGCCCAGGCGCTGCGGTGCGGGGGCGACAAGCTCGACGTGGATGCCGTGCTCCTGATCGGCGAGCACGGCAACTACCCGGTCAACAAACTGGGCCAACGGCTGTATCCGCGCTACGAGTTCTTCCGGCAAGTGGTGGAAGTTTTCCAGAAGGATGGCCGCAGCGTTCCCGTTTTCAACGACAAGCACTTGTCCTGGAATTGGGAGTGGGCCCGCGAAATGGTCGCCACGGCCCGGAAGCTGGGTTTCGCGTTCCTGGCAGGATCGTCTCTGCCGGTGACGTGGCGGATGCCGGCCCTCGATATGCCTTACGGCGCCGAGGTGGACGAGGTGCTTTGTGTGGCCATTGGCGGCGTGGACAGTTACGACTTTCACGCCCTGGAAGTGATCCAGTGCATGGCCGAACGGCGGCGCGGCGGCGAGAAGGGAGTGAGGTGGGTGCAGGCTCTGCGCGGCAACGCGGTTTGGAAAGCCATGCAAGCCGGCTCGTGGAAGGCCGGCGGCTGGGACCCGGGGCTGTTCGCGGCCTGCCTGAGCCGCAGCCAGACGCTGGCGCAACCGCCGACGTTGAGCCATCGCTATCCGACCGCCAAACAGATTCAGGAGTGGGTCAAAGACCCGGTCGCCTATCGCTTCGAATACGCCGACGGCGTGAAGGCCACCATGCTCCTGTTGAACGGCCTGGTGGGCGACTTCACCTTTGCCGCCAGGCTCAAGGGCCGCACCGAGCCGTTGTCGACGCTGTTTTACCTGCCGCCGGAGCCCAACGTCGTGTATTCGGCGGCCCTGATGGCGAAGGTGGAAGAGACCTTTCTGACCGGCAAGGCCTCGTACCCGGTCGAGCGGACGCTCTTGACCACCGGCCTGGTCGCGGCCGGCATGCAATCCCTGGCGGGCGGCCAGAAGCGCGTCGACACGCCCCATCTGGCGATCCGCTATTCCGGGCGGCGGGAGTCCACCTTCTGGCAAATGTAGTAGGCACGCTCCGCGTGCCGTGACGGCACACGGAGTGTGCCTACTACACTTCACGCGGTGGGAATTGATGCCTTTTTATTTAGCCGGCGAGCTTGCTCGCCGCGGGCAGCATCCAGTCCACGGCGAGCAAGCTCGCCGGCTAAATGTTTCAATCCTCACCGCGTGAAGTATTCATGGTCTCAACTGCTGGCACTGCGATAGCGCCGCAGGGCCAGGCGGAAAAAGCAGCGGCTGGAATAAAGGACCACCAGGGTAGCCGCAACCATATAGCCGACAAAGGCCGGCTCCAGGGTTTTGACCATGAGCCGCGCCGGCACGTTGATCACCAGCATGATCGGCACGACGAAGGAAAAGAACCAGCCCGCCGGCTCCGCCCAGGGGCGAAAAAAAATCTCCCGCGGATAGCGCATCAACGTGGTGAACAGCCACCACATCTCGAACAGGCTCTGGTTGCGCATGAACCACACCGACGCCGACGTGAGCAAAAGAAGAAAACCATACGCCAGGGCCACGCCGCAGCCAAACAGGACCAGAAACAATCCCACGGTGACCGCGTCAAATTCCCAGGTCGGATGGTGCACCAGGGAATAGACCATGACGCCGGCGCCCATGAGAACGTTCGGGGCGCACGACCAGTCCAGGTTGCGGCATGTGACCAGGAATTGCTCATCGATAGGCTTGAGCAGGTAGAAGTCCAGATCGCCGGTCCGCACCAGGTCGGCGAACTGATTGCAATTTTCCAGGAACAGCGTCTCGATCAGGCCGCCCAGCGTGAAGTAGCAACCCACGAAGAACAGGAACTCGTGCTGGTTCCACTCGGCGACCATGGAGGTTTGCTGGAAGACCGTGTGGTAGAACAGAAGCAGGAGGGACAGCCACAGGATTTCGACGGCAATCTTGACGAGGAAATTGGTGCGAAAGGCCAACTCGCGCACCAGGCCGAAACGGGCGAAGGCGAGCCAGAGGCGGACATAGCGAGCAATCATAGGTGCTTGCAGCAAACGATTTTCGGCGGGTTGGTGTAATCCTTGGCGTGCGACACTTCGGCGCACGGCGGTCCACCCATTCTTGGCCCTTTACCGCCGGCCTCACGAAAGGCCAGTGCTTTCGCGGATTCCCGGGTCGCGCGCGGGCTCGTCCTCCTCGACGCTGACATGCGTGATGGCGGTCGAGGCGGGGACCAGTTTCGGTCCGGGGTCGTGGGCGAGTAGAAGCTCGCGGAGCTCGACGCCGTCCACGACTTCTTTTTCGATGAGGCGCTGGGCCAGGGCTTCCAGGGCGTTGCGGCGCGATTTGAGAATGGTGCGCACTTCCTCGGTGGACTCGTCGAGAATGCGGCGCACTTCCAGGTCGATCTCGCGGGCGGTTTGCTCGCTGTAGCGGTCGCCGTCGCCCAAACCGGCGCTGCCCAAGAAAGTCGGCATCGAGCCGTCGCGGAAGCTGACCCGGCCGAGCCGGCTCATGCCGAACTCCTTGACCATGCGCCGGGCGATCTGGTTGGCCTGGTCCAGGTCGCTGGTGGCCCCCGTGGAGATCTCGCGGTAGATCAACTCCTCCGCCATGGTGCCGCCCAGGCACACCTTGATGTGGCTTTCCAGCTCGCCCTGCGTGGTCAGGTGGCGGTCGTCCTCGGGGCGGCTGAGCACGTAGCCGGCCACGCCGATGCCGCGCGGAATGATGGAAATCTTGTGCACCGGATCGGTGTTCGGCAGGGCGCAGGCGATCAACGCATGGCCCGCTTCGTGATAGGCGACGCGCTTTTTTTCCTCGACGGTCATGATACGGCTCTTGCGTTCCAGGCCGATGGCGCCGCGCTCGATGGCCTCGTTGAAGTCGGCCATGGTGACGGCGTCGCGGCTCATGCGCGCCGCCAACAGGGCCGCCTCGTTGACGATGTTGGCCAGGTCGGCGCCCACCGTGCCGGGCGTCAGGCTGGCCACGTGCCGCAGATCGACGTCGTCGGCCAGCTTCACGTTGCGGATATGCACCTTCAAGATCGCCTCGCGGCCGGTCAGGTCGGGGCGATCGACGACCACGGTGCGATCGAAGCGGCCCGGACGCAAGAGGGCGGCGTCCAGCGTTTCCGGCCGGTTCGTCGCCGCCATGATGATCACGCCGCGGTTGGAATCGAAGCCGTCCATCTCGACGAGGAGCTGGTTGAGGGTCTGCTCGCGCTCGTCGTGGCTGGTGACGGGATTGCCGCCGCGCGTTTTGCCCAGGGCGTCCAGCTCGTCGATGAAGATGATGCAGGGGGCGCGGCTTTCGGCTTGGCCGAACAGGTCGCGCACCCGGCTGGCGCCGACGCCGACGAACAGCTCGACGAAATCCGAGCCGCTCATCGAGAAGAAGGGCACGTCCGCCTCGCCGGCCACCGCCTTGGCCAGGAGCGTCTTGCCCGTGCCGGGCGTGCCTATGAGCAGGACACCCTTGGGAATGCGGCCGCCCAGGGCCTGGTATTTTTCCGGCGTCTTGAGGAAATCGACGATCTCGCGCAGTTCGGCCACTGCCTCGTCGATGCCGGCGACGTCCTGAAAGGTAATTTTCAGATCTTTCTGGGCATACAGCTTGTGCCGGCTGCGGCCGAACGTCAGGGCCGAGCTGCCCCCCGCCAGCCAGCGAATCAGGAAGAAGCCTCCCGCCACCACCGCGAAGATGATAAAAAACGACATGAATAGAGACCACACCGTCTTGAGCGGGGAATCCTCTTCTTCGCCAGTGATGTTGGCTCCGGCTTTGCGGAGAAACGGCAAGAGCTCGTTATCCGGAACATCCGGCCGGCGAACGCGGACGGCGGTTTTTTCCTCGGCCAGCTTGGTCGGGGTCGTCTGGCCGTCGGCCGCCTGATCGGTGGTGACTATTTCCCCGCGGATTTCCGAGCGTGAGACCTTGACGTTCAGGCGGACGGCCGGGTCATTGGCCCGGAGGATTTGCACGAATTCGCCGTAAGTAAGGTTTTTGACGCCCGGATCGCGAAGGAACAACCAGACGAGGGCGAAGCCTCCCAGGCCGAGCAAGAAAAGGAAAAGGGGACTGGCAAACCAGGGCCGGCTGCCGCGCTCTTTACGTTTGTGCACCAAGGCTCTCCTTCCGCTGGCGGAAATGCAACTATATAACTTTACGGCACGGGTCCCGAGCGGTCAACGGCCAAGCCCTGATTATCTCAAGGGGGGCAAAGGTTGCAGAACCGTTCATGGGAAATTAACGGGTGCAACCTGTCCTGTTTTCCGAGCCGGAAGCGTGAGCGACGGCTGGGCTCCTCCGTCGCTCACGCTTCCGGCTCGGACAGAATGCGCCTCCGTGCAGAAATGGGTTTGCACCCGGAATTTAACGGACCCCTTGCTCGATCTCTTAGGCGCAACCATAATGGGGGGACCAACCGGAGAAAAGTGGTGCATTATGCCCGAGGAGTTTCCATTGTTTTTGGAAGAAAACCAATCCCCGCCTCCCCAGGATAATCCGGAGAAAGAAGCGGAAAAAGTCCCCGAGGTATCCCCTCGGGCTATGATCCTGGGCGCGGTCCTCGGAGCGGCCATCGGCGACGCCATGGGCCATCCGACGGAGTTCATTTCCTCCTTCCAGGGAATCCACGACCGCTTTGGCCCCGAGGGAGTCACCGGCTTCGAGCTTTTCTGGGAACGCGAAGGCCGGCGCTTTGCCCCCTATACCGATGATACCCAGATGGCGGAAGTTGTGCTGCGGACGCTTGTGGCCGGTCACGCGGACCTGGACGAAACGATGCGGCGGCTGGCGGCGGGTTTTGTTTCGTGGTCGGAGCATCCGCAAGGAGGCCACCGGGCGCCGGGCAACGCTTGCATGGCCGGCTGCCGCCGGCTGGCCCAGGGTGTGCCGTGGCGGGAAGCGGGCGGCGAAAGCGCCGGCGGCTGCGGCTCGGTCATGCGCGCCTATCCCTTCGGCCTGGTGTTTGCCGGGAACCTGCAACAGGCGGAACGTTGGGCGGTGGAACATTCCCAGTTGACGCATCGGGATCCGATTGCCCTGGGTGCGTGCGCGGCCATGGCGGTCGGCATGGCGCGGATCGTTCAGCGTCAGCCGCCGGACCTGGTCACCTCGGAGATGGTGGCCGCCGCCTGCCGCTACAGCGCCCGCACCGCCGCCCTGATGGCCACGGCCATCGAGGAAGCGCGGACCGGCGTCGAGCCGCGCAAGACCTTGCTGCGCCTCCAGGGCTGGGCGGCCCATGAAGCCATCGCCGCCGCCGTCTACGTCTTCACGCGCCATCCGGATGATCCGCGGGGGGCCATCCTCGAAGGCGCCAACACTCCCGGCGACAGCGACAGCATCGCCACCCTGGCCGGCGCCCTGGTGGGCGCCCGCCGCGGCATCGACGCCTTACCGGCCGATTGGGTGCGCGACGTGGAACGGTCGGAGGAATTGCTGGAACTGGGGCGGCGGATAGCAATTGGCACTTTCATTGCCCGTGACAAAAGAATAACGATGACAGGTCGGCCTTGCTTCGATCCTAAAGCGGGGGAATAATTTCTTCCTCGATAAGGGATTGGCGAAAAAGAACTCGGTAGGGCAAGTTGATTTCCAATACCCTCACGATCACACGGCCAACCGGCGTGATTCCAACGAGGATGGGACCATTCCACCGAAAAGGCCTTTGCCACTTGTGCCGTCGCGGATTAACCGCGCCGATAGCACGGGACCCCCAGCAAATAATATCTCAAAGCCTCCGCCTCCAGGTCCCACACCTTGATAGTTGTGTCACCCGCTCCGAAAAATCCCGTTTGTTGACGGCTGACCGGCACTCCCGGTTTGCGCTAAGGGGGGGGCCGAAGCCGACGGCTCCTTGGTCGGTCGGCATGGAGGGATACGAACGCATGATTCGAGCCGCGGTCCACATCCGCTAATGTTCCGCGCGGAACATTCGTGGCCAATTGCAAGATTTTCGCACAACTGACATTGCCATTGTCCAATTGTACGTTCCTGCAACGCTCGGCGCGCCGCAGCGTCGCGAACCACACTTTTCCACAACGGACATTGCAAGTCCGCGCTGGCTCGATCCTGGGTAATTCCCCGTACCCCAATACTACCGAGTCTGCACCAGCCAGGGACCTCTGGTGCAAGTTTCGACCCTCCGAAAAGACTCCAGACCCCTTGTGTGTCACTTTCCGACCCCTTGTGTGTCACTTTTTGCTCTCTGTGCCGTTCCGGTGGGACAGGATCCCGGCAAACCCACGGAACGCCACGGAGGCGTTCCCTACAGATTTTGCAAACCGTGTCGTGCACCCCATGTGCAGGACACAGGCGATTTCCCTTTCGGCCTCTTTCGTTCCTTGCTAAGATATTAAATGGCAAAACCAAGGGAGGCTTTCTTATGCCCGTGTCCGAAAAAAAATCGAACGCCCTGTGGACCGCGTTGGCCAATCTTTTGGGGGAACGCATCAGCGAGGAGGAAATGTTGCAAATCCTGGCCTGTGCCGGCGTTAACCGCCATGGACTTGACCCCAGCATGCACCGGCAGGACGAGGTGGATTTACTCAGGAAGAAAGTCCAACAACTGGAGCAGGAACGCAACCATTACCGGGAAATTACCCTGGCCCTTTTCCGAAAGCAGTTTCCGGTTTCCGCCTGGACCGATTTTGATCCACAAAACTACAACATCCCCGCGGAGGATTTGCTTGCCGAGGCCCAACGCGGCCACCAACCCTGACCTCAGTGGGCTGTTATGGAAAATTATCGCGTGCTGGCCTCTGTTCGGCAACAGCAGCAATTTCAACAACATTGTCAAGAGGCAAAGGACCTGCTGCCGGCGTTGCTGGCTGCCTATCAGAATATCTTGGCGAAACTTCGCTCTGGCCCCGTGACCGCCGGAGAGTGTTTGTACCCTTTACCATTTCTCAACCTCACGATCTATGTAATATGTGAGCGTCCCCTGGTTCTTCATTACGCAGTGGACAAAGCTCGCCGCATAGTCTACATCAAAGATTTTGCCGTACTGACCTGACAAGGTTGTTGCGGACCAATTGCTATTTCGCACGCAACTCTGCCTCCAGGTCCCACACCTTGATGGTCTGGTCATCACTTCCCGAGAACAGCCGCTTGCCGTCGCTGCTGAGGGCCAGGCTGAAAACCCCATGGGTATACCCGCGCAGGGTGAGGGTTTCCTTGCCCGCCTCCAGGTCCCAAACCTTGATAGTCTTGTCATATTGCTTGGAAGGGAGGTTAGCGCCAGTGGTTCAGGACCACGATCTGGTTTAGCAATGATAACCCGGAGGCTTCCAGTTTGCCGACCGCCGCGACAATTCCTTTTGGCTTCATGTTCTTTTTTGCATCTCTGTCAAAACGGAGAAGAAGGATTCCCGGATGACTGCCGCCGCAGGTCAAAACCAACTCATGAAGTTCCCGGAAGTCATCACGGTCCGCGGTAAGCACAACCATTTTCTTACCAATGGCATACTCCAGATGGCGGGTATCGGATACACCGGACAGGCCAACATCGGCTGGAAGCACGACGTTGTGCTTGACCTGCCGTAATAGGTTT
>CAZFGM010000331.1:0-8072 GCA_964518515.1 uncultured Alcaligenaceae bacterium
ACGCCAAGCCTTCGGCCGTCGCTTACGCTTCCGGCTCGGACAAATAAATCCCCGACCACCCCAGGGTTATTGAGAACTTACAAAATCGGCTTGTGCAATTGATTGGGCCCATTCGCGGTCCACGTAAATCCGGAAGGACAGCGAGGTTCCAAGGAAGGGGGATTTTTTTTTGGACAGGCCGAGATGGGGGAACCCGGCGCTGCCGGCGCAAGGGTAGCGCAAGTCTTTCATCGTGTGTTTCTTAGAAAAAATAATTAAAAAGATAGGAATACTGCTAAAATATTTTAAAGCGCGTCCTTGCCTTTTTCCTCAGCGCTTCCCAGGCAATAGGTCATTACCTGGCAAGGGCTTGGGAAAAAGATGCCCCACCAGCTGGTTTCTGCTTTATTTTGGGTTGACTTTGCAGCTGGAAAGGGTAAGCTACCCCTTCGTTGATGGATGACCTTCGCCTGTTCCATTCCTGAACGGGCACCTTGAAAATCGGCCGATCCAATGGGGAATAGGCCCTGTTCCTCTCACGTTGGAGGAACGCCAGGCGATCCTGAAAGGGTCCGGGTTCGGCTGTGGATTTCTACTCCCAGGCAGCGCTGGCGTTCCCCAGTGTTTCTGCCGTTTTTTTGTCCAGTTTGCCAAAACGCATCGCCCAGAAGTTGCTTGCCGTCCGGTCTGCGCGCCGGGCCTGGATCAGGCCACAGTGCCAGCTTCAAATGGTGCCCGCCCCGGGCCAGGGATGGCCCCGGCAGACGCAGGAGGACGCGGGTCCGGAGTTTGCCAAGCGCATTCCCAAGGGCACGATTTGAAGCTGGCCTCGATTTTGGGGCTCCCGCTGGGCGAGCGGCCGGTGTTAACCGGCCGGTTGACACCGGCCGCTCGCCTAACGGGAGTGGACTCGCCCGGAGCCCCGCGGCTCCCCGAATCCCGCCGGCCGCTGCTCGCAGCCCCGGCCGGGCACTGGTCGTTGAGCACGGATGCTTGCAGACCTCGAGCAGGGCTGGCGACGCGAAGGAACGCTACGCCGGCCCCGTTTTTTTCCCCTCCACCCGCTCTGGAACGAACCTTCTTCTTGCCCTATCCTGTCTAATTGATAGCCCTTAACCGCCAAGCCGCGGGGCAAGTCTTCAAGCCCCGCGGGTTTGAGCCTTGCTTACGGACCAGAAAGTGGGAGCATGGCATGCCGCTCGTAGCGCAGTCCCATACGCGCGATATCCTGGATGAACTCATTGCCGAGCGTATCGTCCTCCTCGACGGCTCCATGGGGGCCCTGATTTACTCCCGCCAACCCGCGGAGGAGGACTATCGCGGCACGCGCTTCCGCCATCATCCCGTGTCACTCCAGAATTGCACCGAGGCCATGGTGCTCAGCCAGCCCAAACTCATCGAAGACATCCACCGCGCCTATCTGGAAGCCGGGGCGGACATCATTGAAACGTGCACGTTCAACGCCAATGCCCTGTCGCTGGCGGAGTTTGAATTGCAGGAATACGTTGGCGAAATCAACCAGCAGGCGGCGGAGCTGGCCCGCCGCGCCGCCGACGCCATGACCCGGCGCACCCCCGACAGGCCGCGCTTCGTGGCCGGCAGCATTGGCCCCACCAAGAAGGCCCTCTCCCTGGGCGTAAACGTGGAAGACGCCGGCCACCGCGACGTCACCTTCGACGACATGGTGGCCAACTACACCGAACAGATTGCCGCCTTGATCGCCGGCGGGGTCGATATTCTCCTGCCGGAAACGTCGTTTGACACCTTGGTCATGAAGGCCTGCCTGTTCGCCATCGACAAGTACTTCGCGGAACACGGCATTCAACTGCCGGTCATGGTTTCCGGAACCATCTTTCCCGGCGGTCGAACGCTATCGGCGCAGACGGTGGAGGCCTTTTGGACGTCGGTGGCGCACTTCGATATGCTCAGCATCGGCCTGAACTGCGCGGTCGGCGTCGATTTGATGCGCTCCTATATCGAAACCCTTTCGCAGATTTCTCCAAAACCGGTTAGTTGCTACCCCAATGCGGGAATGCCGGATGGTTTCGGCGGTTTTGTGGGCACCAAGGAGGACATGGCCAGGTCGCTGGGGGAGTTCGCCCGCAACGGCTGGGTCAATATTGTGGGCGGCTGCTGCGGCACCACGCCGGAATGGATTTACGCCATCGCCCGCGCCGTCGAGGAGGTTCCGCCGCGCCGCCTCCCGAAAGTTCCGCCCCGGTCCAGTTTCAGCGGTACGGAAATCCTGACCATCCGCCCCGAATCCAACTTCATCATGATCGGCGAGCGTACCAACATCACCGGCTCGCGCAAGTTCGCCCGCCTGATCAAGGAGGAAAATTACGAACAAGCCATCGCCGTGGCCCGCGCTCAGGTCGAAGGCGGTGCCAACATCCTCGACGTCAACATGGACGCCGACTTGATTGACGGCAAGGAAGCGATGACCAAGTTCCTCAACCTGATCGCTGCCGAGCCCGACATCGCCAAGGTGCCCCTCATGATCGACAGCTCGAAGTGGGAGATCATCGAGGCGGGGCTCAAGTGCGTGCAGGGCAAGGCCATCGTCAATTCGATCAGCCTCAAGGAAGGCGAGGAGAAATTCCTCGAGCAGGCCCGGCTCGTCCGCCGCTACGGCGCCGCCGTGGTGGTCATGGCGTTTGTCGATGAGGGGATAATCCCCGGACTTGCCAAAGGCCAGGCCGTCACCTGCGCGGACAAGGTCGCCATCTGCCGGCACTCGTACCAATTGCTCACCGAGGAGGTGGGTTTTGAGCCCAGCGACATTATTTTCGACGTCAACATCCTGACCATCGGCACGGGGATGGAAGAGCACAACGCCTATGCCGTGGAGTTCATCCATGCGGTTCGCGAGTTGAAACGCCTTTTCCCCCAGGCGAAAACGTCCGGGGGCGTCAGCAATGTTTCTTTCAGTTTTCGCGGCAATGAAACCGTTCGGGAAGCCATCAACGCGGTTTTCTTGTACCACGCCATCCAAGCCGGTCTGGACATGGGAATTGTCAACGCCGGCCAGCTTCAAGTCTACGAGGAGATCCCCAAGGATCTGCTCGAACACGTCGAAGACGTCGTCCTCAATCGCCGGCCCGATGCGACCGAACGCTTGCTGGCCTTCGCGGAAAAGGTCAAGAAAAAGGACAAGGGTGAAACCAAGGAAATCGCCTGGCGCAGCGCCCCGGTGCAGGAACGCCTCAAGCACGCCCTGGTCAACGGCATCGTCGATTTCATCGACCAGGACGTCGAGGAGGCCCGCCACTTGTATGACCGGCCGCTGCAACTCATCGAAGGGCCGCTCCTGGATGGCATGAACATCGTCGGCGACCTGTTCGGCGCCGGCAAGATGTTCCTGCCCCAAGTCGTCAAAAGCGCCCGCGTCATGAAGAAAGCCGTGGCCTACTTGCTGCCGTTCATGGAAGCGGAGAAGGCCAAGCAAGCCCACGGACGGCCGTCCGTGGGCTTCGAGCGCAAGGCCCGCGGCAAAATTGTCACCGCCACCGTCAAGGGCGACGTCCACGACATCGGCAAGAATATCGTCGGCGTCGTTCTCGGCTGCAACGACTACGAAATCATCGACCTGGGCGTCATGGTGCCGTGCGAGAAGATTTTGCAAACGGCGAAGGACGTTGGCGCGGACATGATCGGCCTGTCCGGCCTGATCACGCCGTCGCTGGACGAGATGGTGCACGTCGCCAAGGAAATGGAGCGGCAGGGGTTCCAGTTGCCTCTGCTCATCGGCGGCGCCACCACCAGCACCAAGCACACGGCCGTCAAGATCGCCCCGTGCTATCACGAGACCGTCATCCACGTCAAGGACGCCTCGCGCTGCGTGCCGGTGGTGGACAAGCTCATGCGGCCCGAGCTGAAGGTCGAGCTGGATAAGGAAAACCGCCGCTTCCAAGACCGTGAGCGGGAAAGCTTTCGCCGCCGCAAGGAACGCAAGCTGGTGCCATACGCCGAGGCCTGCCAGCGCCGCTTCGCCATCGACTGGCAATGCGCGCCCCTAGCCCGGCCGGCATTCCTGGGAACGCGAGTACTGCGCGATTTCCCCCTGGCCAACCTGGTACCCTACATCGACTGGTCGCCGTTCTTCATGACCTGGGAGATGAAGGGTAAATACCCGGAGATTCTCAAGGACCCCCAGGTGGGCCCCGAGGCCCGCGACCTGTTCGACAAAGCCAACCTACTCCTTGACAAGATCGTTCGCGAGAAGCTGCTGTTGGCCCAGGCAGTGTACGGTTTTTTCCTCGCCAATGCCGACGGCGACGACATCGTGATCTGGACCGATGAGAGCCGGACCACCGAGCGCTTGCGGTTCTGCATGTTGCGCCAGCAATGGGAGCGCGAAGGTCAGAAGGACTTTCGCAGCCTGGCGGATTACATTGCCCCGGTTTCCTCCGGGAAGGGAGATTATCTGGGCGGTTTTGCCGTGTCCGCCGGCTTCGGCTGCCACGAGCTGGTGCAGAAGTTCAAGCAGGATCACGACGATTACAACGCCATCATGATCGAGGCCCTGGCCGACCGCCTGGCCGAAGCTTTTGCCGAGTGCCTGCACGAACGCGCCCGCCGGGAATGGGGCTTCGGCCAGGACGAACACCTTTCCAAGGAAAACCTGATCGAGGAAAAGTATCGCGGCATCCGCCCCGCCGCCGGCTATCCATCCTGCCCCGACCACACGGAGAAGCGCACGCTCTGGCAGCTTCTGGACGTGGACAAGGAAACCGGCATCCGCCTGACCGAAGCGTACGCCATGTGGCCCGCCGCCAGCGTCAGCGGCTTGTACTTCGCCCATCCCGCGGCCCGCTACTTCGCCGTGGACCTGATCACCCGCGACCAGGTGGAGGCCTACGCCCGCCGCAAGGGCATATCCCTGGCCGAAGCGGAACGCTGGCTGGCGCCGAATTTGGCGTATGAGACGACCTAATGGCTTCTCCGCCAGGAGCAAGCGCTTCCCGTAGTGACAGCCCCATAAGCGCTGGCCAGGCCCAGCGAGCTCACTGGCTGTTCGCCGGCAGCCTGGCCGGCGCCCGCACCGCGGCGATCCTGCTCAGCGTGACCTCCACGTGTCACCGCCACAAGGACGATGCCTTCGCCTACGTGCGGCAGACACCTGTAATCCTGAATAGGCTAAGAATAGACAAGAATCCTTGAACAGAGACCCCGCGCATGGTTTCTTTCCCACCCAAATTTCCGATTCTCCTGTCCATCGCGGCGGCGCTGGTTACGCTCGGCATGAAAATGACCGCGTACTGGCTGACCGATTCGGTGAGCCTGTTGTCGGATGCCCTGGAATCGCTGGTCAACCTGACGGCGGCGCTGACCGCGTTGTTGTGCTTGTTATATGCCGCCCGGCCGGTCGATCCGTCGCATACCTATGGCCATGAAAAGATCGAATACTTTTCCAGCGGCCTGGAAGGGATTTTGATCCTGGTGGCCGCGGGGGCCATCGCCTGGTATGCCGGCGATCGGCTGCTCACGCCGCGGCCGCTGCAAGCCCTGGGCGCCGGCACCGTGATCGCCCTGGCCGCGTCGCTCCTCAACCTGGTAGTCGCCCAGATTCTGTTGCGGGTGGGTAGGGCCTCCGAATCCATCGTCCTGGAAGCCGACGGCCAGCACTTGATGACCGACGTCTGGACGTCGGTAGCGGTCGTGGCCGGTTTGGCTGTGGTCGCGCTCACCGGCTGGCTCATCCTGGACCCGCTCATCGCCCTCGGCGTGGCGGGCAATATCGTGTGGACCGCCTGGGGCCTGCTGCGGCGTTCCTTCAACGGCCTGATGGATCACGCCTTGCCCGCCCCGGAACAGGCGCTCCTGCGGTCGGCGATTCATGCCCAGCTCGAGCCAGGCATGGCCTTCCACGCCCTGCGCACGCGCCAGGCCGGCGCCCATCGCTTTGCCGATTTTCATTTGCTGGTTCCCGGAAACTGGTCCGTGCATCAGGCCCACGACATGGCCGGCAAGATTGAACAGGCTCTCCAGGCCGTCCTGCCGGGAATCGAGGTGACGGTCCACATCGAGCCGATTGAAGAAAAGGCGTCGTGGGAGGACAGCGCCTTGCTGCCGCTGGAACAGGCCCAGGAAAGCAAGGAAGGATAGGTCGGAGGGCGGGAACCCCCTCCTCTGGCAAACGGCACCGCCAGAGGCCATTGGTTAACGGTTTGCTACACTGCACGCGGTGGGAATTGATGCCTTTTATTTAGCAGGCGAGCTTGCTCGCCGCGGGCAATATCCCGTCAACGGCGAGCAAGCTCGCCGGCTAAATGTTTCAATCTTCACCGCGCGAAGTATAAAATAAAGCGGGAGGAACAGATGGCAACCAAGCAATCCGTGCAGTTCGTCGCCGACGCCGACGGCAATCCGGTTGGCGTGATCGTGCCTATTGCATTGTGGCGGGAGATCCAAGCCCACCGAGAAACCGCCTACTTGCTCAAGAGCAAGGCCATGCGAAAGCGCCTCCTGGAGGCTAAAAAACGCAGAAAAGGGATTTCGCTTGAAGAAGCCCGAGCCCACCTTGGAATTTGATCCCGCGGCGCTCGAAGACCTGGCGTGGTGGGTGGACAAGGATCGCAAGAAAGCCCTGCGCATCCTCCGCATGATTCAGGAAACCCACCGCGATCCGCACCTGACGTTGTGACTCTAGAAGCGGTGGCAGCTCGCACCCAGGAAAGCGAACCCCAAGTTACTCAATCCGGCTTGCCCCGCAAGGCCATGAGTCGAGAAAACGTGCGCAGGTACATGGTGCTGCCGGCAACGGCTGGCGTGGCGTGGCTACCCTCGCCCAGCGCGATCTGGGCAACCAGTTTGAACTTTTTTCCCGCTTCGAGAACGACGGCGTCGCCTTCGCGCGACTGGCAATACAGGTGCCGGCCGGCACATACCGGCGAGCCATAATAGTTGCCCTGCACGCGCTCCTGCCAGTGCACCTTCCCGCTCTGGACGTCGGCACAGGTGACAATCCCCAGGTCGCTCCACAAAAAGAGCAAGTCCCCGACCACCAGGGGCGTGGTAACCAGCGGGGCCGACTTGTCCAGCCGGTAACGGACCTTGGCGGCGCCCTTGCCTTCGGGACGTACCGCAATCACTTCCTTCTTGACGCCCAGCCAGCCGCAGGTGCCCAGCACCAGGTCGCCGGCGACAATGGGCGAGGCGATGGAACTTTCAATATGTCCCTTGCTGAACACATCGACTTCCCAGTTCTTCTTGCCGGTTTGCGGATCGAGGCTGGTGATGCCGTGTTCGTAATTGGTGAAGATGAGCTGCGCGGGCTGGCCGGCGGGTAGCAACACGCACGGCGTGGACCAGGACGAGCGGCCCTGGCGCGGCACGTGCCAGCGAATTTCTCCCTTGGCGCGGTCCAGGGCCACGAGCGCGCTTTTGCCGTCTTGATCGTTGGCGACGATGACCAGGTCGCCCCAGACAATGGGCGAGGCGCCGAAGCCGTGGCCGGATTTGAAGGGGCCCAGGTCGCGCCGCCACTGTTCCCGCCCCTCGTGATCCAGGGCGACGATCAAATAATCCTGCGATCCGCCCCAGGCCAGGTAGACGTGGCGGGCATCGACGGCGGGCGTGGCCGTGGCGAAGCTGTTGTCCGCGTGCTTGCCGTGCTTTTTGCCGGGGAATTCCTTGGTCCACAGCGTTTTGCCGTCGTCGGCCCGGATACAGCGCACGATGCGTTTGCCGGTGCCTTCCTCCCCGGCGGTGACAAAAAGCCGCTTGCCCCAGAGCACCGGCGACGAATGGCCCACGCCGGGGAGCTGGATTTTCCACAGATAATCCTTGTCGGTCCAGCGCGTCGGCAGGCTGGCCGAACTGACGCCGGCGCCGTTAGGGCCGCGAAAGCGCGGCCATTCCTGGGCCGGGGCGCTGTCCGCACGGGCCAGCACAATCCAGACGGTAATCCAAAAGGATATTTTCATTTCCGATAGTTGAATAAAGGACGGCCCCCGGTTACTTGCTCTGGCTGAAATCCGGCAACCGCCCCGCGCTCACGTCGGCTTCCCATTCATCCAACAGCGGCCAGCCGATGGCGCAGGTGCCGAAGTGGGCCATGTATTGGTAATGTGTCAGCCGGTCGATGGCCT